>JBOGGP010000285.1:0-3188 GCA_050744105.1 Acidimicrobiales bacterium | reverse complement strand
CGTGGATGCCGTGGTGGCCAACCCCACGTCGGTGCCCAAGCTCGACGTCTCCGCCTGCATCCCGACCGGCCTGGCCGGCCTGGGCTCGGGCAGCGGCTCGGGCCTGCCGGGCCTGGGCTCGGGCCTGGGCTCGGGCCTGCCGGGCCTGGGGTCGGGCCTGCCGGGCCTGGGCAACCTGCTGGCGCCCATCGCCACCCTGCTTGGGTCGTTGTGACAGCTGCACCGGGGGCCCTCCCTCCCCGGTCGTCGAGGTAGGGCCCGAGCCCGGCTGGCTCAGCCGTAACGGTCGAGGATGCTCGACTCGGCCAGCCGGGCCAGGCCGTCCTTGACGACAAGAGCCGTGCTGCGGCTCACCCCGTCCACCGCGTGCAGGTCGGCCACGGACGCGGCCAGGATGGCCTGGAGGTTGCCGTACCGGCCCACGATCTTATTGATTGTGGGCGCGGGCAGGCGTGGGACCTTGGCCAGCAGGCGGTAGCCGAGGGGGCGCACGCTGGTGTCCGGGTCGTACCCGTCCTCCGACGCCAGGTGCAGGGTGACGGCCACCGCCTTGACGTCGAGGAGCATCTCGGTGGACATGTCGTGGAGGCCCTGCATAGCCGTCTTGAGGGTCGCCGGCTTGGTGTCCTGCAGGTAGTCGCGGATCACCTGGCGGCGACTGTCGTCGACACCGGCCAGGAGCTCCTCCAGCTGGAGGTGAACCAGACGGCCGTCGCCTCCGAGCTCCACCACCGAGCCCTGGACCTCTCCGGCGATGCGCCGGACCATCTCCGCTCGCTGTATCACCGAGACCACGTCCCGCAGGGTGACCAGGTCCTCCACCTCCAGCGCGGAGAGGGCGTTGGTCACGCTGTCCAGGCGATGGCGGTAACGCTCGAGGGTCTGCAGCCCCTGGTTGGCCCGGCCCAGCAGGCGCGGTATGGATTCGAGGGGGCGCTTCTGGTCGCCCCGGTAGACGGTGATGACACCCAGGTCCTCGGACACCGCGACCACCGGGACGTCGATGCTGCGGGCCACCCGCTCGGCGGTACGGTGGCGGGTCCCCGTCTCGGATGTGGGCACCACCGGGCTGGGGACGAGGTGGACGTTGGCCCGGGCGATGCGGCTGGCGTCGGCGGCCAGGATGATGGCCCCGTCCATCTTGGCCAGCTCCGACAGGCGCGGTGGGCTGAACTCGGCGTCGAGCAGCAGGCCGCCCGAGCAGATCTCGAGCACCTCGGGCCCGTCGCCCACCACGATCAGCGCCCCCTTGTTGGCCTGAAGGATGCGGTCGAGGCCCTGGCGCAGAGGCTGTCCCGGCGCGATCACCCCGAGGGCGGCGACGAGCGCCTCTCGTGAGCGGTCCGACACTTACCGAGCCTAGTGGCTCACTGCGCTCCTGGTCGCTCCAACGGCGCCTGGCCGGGACACCGGCTGGCACAGAGCGACCCCGACGGCCTCGGCGATGCCGGACGCAGTCAGGACCCGCAACGGGCCGGTACCGGCGGTGACCGCCGACGATGCCGGGAGCAAGGCGCGGCCGAACCCGAGCCTGGCCGCCTCGGCCAGCCGGCGCGGAGTCTGGGTCACCCGGCGGATCTCCCCGGCCAGGCCCACCTCACCGATCACCACCAGGTCGTCGGGCACGGCGACGCCGAGGCTCGCCGACGCCACGGCCAGGCACAGGGCCAGGTCGGCGCCGGGCTCACCGACGCGGGCCCCGCCGGCGGCCGAGGCGTACACGTCGCAGCCCTGGAGGGAGATGCCGGCCCGCTTGTCCAGGATGGCGATGAGCAGGCACAGCCGGGCCGAGTCCAGCCCTGACACCGATCGTCGGGGATTGGCCAGGTCCGAGCGGACCACCAGGGCCTGGACCTCGACCAGCACCGGCCGGCGTCCCTCCACGGCGGGAAAGACGGCGGAGCCGGCAGTGCCCGGCTGGCGGTCGGCCAGGAACATGCCGCTGGCATCGACCACGCCGGCCATGCCCCTGCCCGTCATCTCGAACACCCCCAGCTCGCCGGTCGGCCCGAAGCGGTGCTTGGTGGCGCGCAGCAGGCGGAGGGCGTGGTGCCGCTCGCCTTCGAAGGTGAGCACCGTGTCCACCAGGTGCTCGAGCACCCTCGGTCCGGCCAGGGTGCCGTCCTTGGTCACATGACCGACCAGGACGGTGGTCAGTCGCCGGGACCTGGCCATGGCGGCGAGCGCCTGGGCGCAGCCCCGGACCTGGGCCACCGACCCGGGGCCGGCGTCGAGCCCGGGATCCCATACGGTCTGGATCGAATCGACCACCAGCACCTCGGGCTCGAGCTCGTCGACGGCGGCGCCGATGGCGGCCAGGCCGGTCTCGCCGACGACCCACAGGCGCGAGCCGTCGATGCCCAGACGGTCGGCCCGGCGCTTGACCTGCTGTGGTGACTCCTCTGCCGACACCAGCAGGCCACGGGCGCCGCCGCCCGCCAGAGCGGCCAGGGCCTGCAGCAGGAGGGTCGACTTGCCGATCCCCGGCTCACCGCCGAGCAGGGTCACCGACCCCGGCACCAGGCCGCCGCCAAGGACGCGGTCCAGCTCGGCGATGGTCGTCGCCCGGGGGCTGCCGGCCAGGCTGTCCAGGTCGACCAGCGGTACGGGGACAGCCGGCAGCGCGTCCCCGCCAGCCGGTGACCGCCGTCCGAGCGCCCGGGCGGGCAGGACCGACTCCTGGACCAGTGTGTTCCACTCGGCGCAGCCGGGGCAGCGGCCCGACCAACGAGGCGACTGGGAACCGCAGGACCGGCAGCGGTGGACGACTCGGGCTCGGCTCACCGGCCACACCCTAGAGAGGGCCTGTGACAGGCCGCCGGGAGGAGCTCGGCGCCATCTGACCGGCCCGCGCCCGCCGGCGCCGGCGTCTGATCCCGATCACCACCGCCGCGGCGACGATCACCAGGGCGGCGCCGGCCACCGCCGCCGCTCCCACCACGGCGGCGGTGTTGGTGACGTAGGTCTCCGCAACCAGGGTCTGGTCACGCCCGATCGACGGGGACCACGAGAACGACGGCGCCTTGGAGCCGGAGGCGGTCGAGACAGCTCCGTTGCCACCACGGGTGCCCGGCGGCAGGCGGACGGTCACCGCCAAGCCGATCTGCGGCGGCCCCAGCCCGCCAGGCACGACGCCGCCGCCCGGCACGGCGCCGCCGCCGGCCGGCGCCACCGGGCCGATTCCGGCC
>JBOGGP010000284.1:0-3199 GCA_050744105.1 Acidimicrobiales bacterium | reverse complement strand
CGGCTCCCCGGCTCCCCGCCGCCCGCTCCCCGGCTCCGGCTCCCCGCCGCCGGCTCCCCGCCGGCGGCTCCCCGCCGCCCGGCGTCAGCCCCCGGGGTCCCGGCGCACCTTGTCGGCCAGGTGCGGGGGCACCGGGTCGTAGCGCTCGTGACCGGCCCGGAACCGGCCCCGGCCCCCGGTCATGGAGCGCAGGTCGATGGCATAGCGGGTCAGCTCCGAGGTGGGAACGAGGGCGGTGACGGCCGACTCGCCCCCTCCTACCCCCTCGCTGCCCTGCACCCGGCCCCGCCGGCTGTTGAGGTCGCCCATCACGTCGCCCTGGAACTGGTCGGGCACGGTGACCTCGAGGTGGCTCACGGGCTCGAGCAGGACGGGCTGAGCCTTGGCCAATGCCTCCCGGAAGGCCAGGGCTCCAGCCATCTTGAAGCTCATCTCCGACGAGTCGACGGGATGGTACTTCCCGTCGAAGCAGATGGCCCGCAGGTCGACGACGGGGTACCCGAAGGCACCACCCGAGGCCATGGCCTCCTCGATGCCCTTGGCCACGGCGGGGATGAGCTGGCGGGGGATGACCCCGCCCACGATCTTGTCGACGAACTCGAAACCGGCGCCGCGGTCCCTCGGCTCCAGCCTCACGCTGGCCACCCCGTACTGGCCGTGGCCCCCGGTCTGCTTCTTGTACTTGCCTTCGGCCTCGGAGGCGGCGGAGATCGTCTCCCGGTAGGGCACGATCATCTCCGACGTCTCCACCTGGACGCCGAGGCGGGCCAGGCGCTCGGCGGCCACGGCCAGGTGGGTCTCGCCCATGCCGGCCAGGAGGGTCTGGTGGGTCTCGTCGTCTCGCCGGACCCTGAGCGCCGGGTCCTCCTCGGTCAGGCGGTGCAGGGCGGTCATCAGCTTGTCCTCGTCACCCTTGGACCGTGGGGTGATGGCCACGGCGAGGACAGGGTCGGGGGGTGGCGTGACGGGGATGGTCACCGGAGCGCCCCGGCCGGCCAGGGTGTCTCCGGTCACCACGCTGGTGAGCTTGGCCACCGCCCCGAAGTCGCCGGCAGGGATCTGGCTGACCGGGACCTGCTCCTTGCCCCGCAGGCTGAAGGCGGCGTGGAGGCGCTCCTCGCTGCGGGTCCGGCTGTTGCCCAGGGCGGCGTCGGGCACCACCGTGCCCGACAGTACCTTGAAGAGCGAGATCTTGCCCACGAAGGGATCGGCCATGGTCTTCCACACCCATGCCAGGGTCGTCCCCGCCGGGTCGGGCTCCACCTCGACGCCTAGGCCGCCGGCGTCGGGATCGCCGGCGTGGACGGTGACCGCCGGCCGGTCGAGCGGCGACGGGCCCAGCTCGCAGATGAAGCTGGCCAGGCGGTCGACGGCGATGCGACGGGATGCCGAGCCGCAGACCACCGGGAACACCTGGGCCGAGGCGACACCGTGGGCGAGGGTCTTTTCCAGCTCTGCCACGCTCGGCGTGTCCCCGTCGAGGTAGCGCTCCATGAGGTCGTCGTCGGCGACCACGATTCCCTCCACCAGGGAGTCGTGCACGGCGTGCTCGGCCTCTTCCATCTCGTCGGGGACGGGGCCGGTGACCGGTTGGCCGGAGTCGTAGGTGATCCCGGTGTCGGAGAGCAGGTCGGCGACGCCGCGGAAGCTGGACTCCTCGCCGATGGGCAGCTCCAGCGGGGCGATGCCCGCACCGAAGACGCTCTGCAGCTGCTCAAGGGTCCGGGTGAAGCTGGCTCTCTCACGGTCCAGCTTGTTGACGAAGACCATGCGGGGCAGACCCAGCTCGGTGGCGGCCCGCCACATCATCTCGGTCTGCACCTCGACCCCTTCTACGGCACTGACCACGAACACGGCCAGATCGGCGACCCGCAACGCCGTCTCCGCCTCGGTGGCGAAGTCGGCGTAGCCGGGACAGTCGAGGAGGTTGACCTTGTGGTCGTGCCACTCAAAGGGAGCCATGCCCACCTGGACCGATATCCGGTGCTTGTGCTCCTCGGGCTCGAAGTCGGTGACGGTGGTGCCGTCCTCGACCCGGCCGGGCCGGCCCACGACCCCGGCGCAGTGCAGCAAGGCCTCGGCGAGGGTGGTCTTGCCGGATCCTCCGTGGCCCACGAGGGCGACGTTGCGCACCTGGGCCGGCGGGTAGACCTTCATGCGGTCACTGCCTCACGCTCCCATGGCCTCCTGATCCCACGGACCTCCTCCTCCCACGGACTCCCCCCCGGACCCGGGCCTGCACTCGCAGGTCCGACAGTAGTGGCCCGCCGGCCTGGCCGCTCGGCCCCTGTCAGCTTCGGTGGGTGGTAGCGTCGAGGCTGCAGTCATCCCATCCGCCGCACCAGGAGCGGTGCCTTTGCTCGACGGACGCTTCCGCACGGGGGTCGACCGGGTGGTCAACCCGGTCGGCAACGCCCTCGGCCGGACGGGCCTCTCGCCAGACCATCTGACCGGGCTGGGCCTGCTGCTCGCCGTGCCGGCGGCCCTGGCCATCGGCAGCGGCCACCTCCATGTCGGCCTGGCCCTCTTGGTTGCCTCGGCGGTGCCCGACCTCCTCGACGGGGCCGTGGCCAAGGCCAGCGGGCGGGCCTCGACGAGAGGGGCGTTCTTCGACTCCGTCGCCGACCGGGTGAGCGACGCCCTGGTGGTCGGGGGGGTGGCCTGGTACCTGCAGGACCGTTACCACGGCCACGCCGCGCTCCTGCCCCTGGCCGTGCTGGCTGCCTCCTTCCTGGTCTCCTACGAGCGAGCCAAGGCCGAGTCGCTGGGGCTCGACGGCAAGGGAGGTCTCATGGAGCGCGCCGAGCGGGTGGTGCTCCTGTGCGTGGGGCTGGCCTTCGCCGCCCTGCTCGTCCCCTTGCTCTGGGCCATGCTCGGGCTCACCGTCGTCACCGCCCTCCAGCGCTTCGCCAAGGTGTGGCGCCAGGCCGGCGCCGCCCCGAGCGAGCCTCCTGAGCCTCCGAGGGCCCAGGGTTGGTCCGCCCACCGGAACGCCCGCGGGACCCTTCGGGCAGGCTCTGCCGGCCGGTGGCGGGATCGCCGGCTGGCACGGGTCTCCGAGACGCGGTCCCCCTCCGGCGAGCGTCCCGGCCCCACCCCCGGCCCGTGGCGGCGGGTCAACCGGACCGGCCGGGACCGCCGGCTCGGCAGCCGCCGGCCCTGACCCTCCCCCCGGGCCGGGCGGCGCCGACCGGTCCGG
>JBOGGP010000283.1:0-3205 GCA_050744105.1 Acidimicrobiales bacterium | reverse complement strand
GCCCGGCGCCGCCCACCCCGCCGGCGCCGCCCACCCGACCGCCCCTCACGCCGCCCGTCACGCCGGCCGCCGGCCCGTCACGCCGCCGGCCGGCCGGGCAACAGGTGTCCCGCCCCCTCCAGGCTCTTGGTCGCCACCAGCGCCCGCAGCCGGTCGCGGAACTGCTCCCACGGAGCCGGCCCCTCGTCGCCGGCCCGGCTGCGCACCGACACCGTGCCCGCCTCGACCTCCTTGCGGCCGATGACGAGCACGAAGGGCACCCGGCCGGCCACGGCGTCGCGGATCTTGGCCTGCATGCGGTTGTCGCTGCGGTCGACGTGGACCCGGAAGCCCTCGGCGAAGAGCTGGCCGGCGAGGGACGACGCGTAGTCGACCTGGGCGTCGGTTATGGGGACCAGGCGCACCTGCTCGGGGGCCAGCCACACCGGGAACAGGCCGGCGAAGTGCTCGATCAGGTAGGCCACGAAGCGCTCCGACGAGCCGAGGGGGGCCCGGTGGATGACGGCCACCGGGGCCTCGTTGCCGTCCGCGCCCCGGTAGGTCAGGCCGAAGCGGCCGGGCATGTACAGGTCGAGCTGGTTGGTGGACGCGGCGAACTCCCGGCCCGAGACCGACGGGATCACGAAGTCGACCTTGGGCCCGTAGTGGGCCGCCCCGCCGACGTCGACGACGTAGTCGATGCCCGAGGCGTCCATGGCCTCCCGGGTGATGCGCTCGGCCTCGTCCCACATGGCCGCGTCGCCGTGGTACTTGGCCACGTTGGCCGGGTCACGCACGGCCAGGACCATGTGGAAGTCCTCGATGCCGAGGGCCCGGTAGTAGTGGTCGTGGAGCCGCATGACGTCCACGAACTCGTCGCCCGCCTGGTCCATGGTGCAGTAGATGTGGGCGTCATTCTGGGTGAAGCCCCGGGTGCGCATCAGGCCGAACAGCTGGCCGCTGCGCTCGTAGCGGTAGACGGTGCCGTACTCGGCGTAGCGCAGCGGCAGCTCCCGGTAGGAGTGGGGCCGGGCCTTGTAGACCATGTGGTGGTGGGGGCAGTTCATCGGCCGCAGGTAGTACTCGTCGCCCTCGATGTCGATGGGGGCGTACAGGTCCTCCTCGTAGTAGGGGAGGTGGCCCGAGATGTGGTACAGCTCGCCGCGGGTCAGGTGCGGGGTGGTGATCCGCTGGTAGCCCCACTCCCGCTCGACCGAGCGGGCCCAGCCCTCCAGCTCGTCGCGGACCACCGTGCCCCGGGGCAGCCACAGGGGCAGGCCCCGGCCCACCTCGGCGCTGAAGGCGAACAGGTCCATCTCCTCGCCGATGCGGCGGTGGTCGCGCCGCCGTGCCTCCTCCGCCCTCGCCAGGTGGTCCTCGAGCTCGCCGGCGCTCGGGAACAGCAGGGCGTAGACCCGCTGCAGCATGGGCCGGCGCTCGTCGCCGCGCCAGTAGGCGCCGGCCACGTGGGACACCTTGAAGCCGGCCGGGTCGATCTCGCCGGCGTCGGCCACATGGGGTCCCCGGCACAGGTCCTCGAAGGCCCCGTGGCGGTAGGTCGAGATCACCGGCTCCTCGGCCAGCGCGCCGCCGTACTCGTCGGTGCCGCGGCCCACGATGCCGTCGATCAGCTCGAGCTTGTAGGGCTGGTCGGCGAATGCCTCCCGGGCGGCGGCGGCGTCGAGGACCCGGTAGTCGAAGCCGCCGCCGGCGACCACGAGCTCGCGGACCCGCGCCTCGATCTTCTCCAGGTCCTCGGGCCCGAGGGAGCGGGGCAGGTCGAAGTCGTAGTAGAAGCCGGTGTCGATAGGCGGGCCGATCCCGATGCGGGCGCTCGGGAACGCCTCCAGGACGGCCTCGGCCAGCAGGTGGGCGGCCGAATGGCGCTGGCGGTGGAGGGCTGCGGAGACCGCCGGCGCGCCGGGGGATCGGACCTCGGTCATGGATTGATCCTACTTTGGGGCGGTGAGCCAACCGATCCCCGCCGACCTCCACCGCTGGGAGGCCCTGTCGCCCCTGGACGGCCGGTACGGAGCGCAGCTGGCCGGTGTGGCCGCCGCCTTCTGCGAGGCCGACCTGATCCGCAGACGATTCCAGGTGGAGGTGGAGTGGCTGCTGGCCCTGTCCGAATGCCCCGAGGTCGCCGAGCTCGGGCCCCTGCCGGCGCCGGTGCTGCGGGGATGGGTCGACAGCTTCTCGGTGGACGACGTGGCCGAGGTCAAGGCCACCGAGGCTCGCATCAACCACGACGTGAAAGCCGTCGAGTACCTGCTGAGGGGAAAGTTGGCCGCTGCCGGTATGGCCTCGGCGGGCCCGTTCGCCCATTTCGCGGCGACCAGCGAGGACGTGAACAACCTTGCGTACTCAACCCAGTTGCGCGACGCCCTGGAGCGGCTCTGGTGCCCCGAGGCCGATCGCCTGGCCGCTGCCGTCCTGGCCGTCGCCGAGGAGACCGCCGGGCTGGCCATGCTCGGCCGCACCCACGGCCAGGCGGCCACGCCCACCACCATGGGCAAGGAGCTGGCCGTCTTCGTGGCTCGCTGGCGCCGCCAGATCGACGGCCTGCGGTCCCTGCGCCTCACCGGCAAGTGGAACGGCGCCACCGGGACCTATGCCGCCCACGTCGCCGCCTACCCGGGCGTCGACTGGATCGATCTGACCCGGCGGTTCGTCGAGGGCTTCGCCCTGGCCTGGAACCCCCTCACCACCCAGATAGAGGCGCACGACGCCCTGGCCGAGGCCTTTCACCACCTGGTCCGTTTCAACTCGGTGACGGTGGACTTCTGCCGGGACATGTGGAGCTACGTGTCCATGGGCTACCTGGCCCAGCACGCCCGCCCCGGCGAGGTGGGATCGTCGACCATGCCCCACAAGGTCAACCCGATCGACTTCGAGAATGCCGAGGCCAATGCCGGCGTCAGCTCGGCGCTGCTCGGCCACCTGGCCACCAAGCTCACCGTCTCCCGCCTCCAGCGGGATCTGTCGGACTCCTCGGCCATGCGCAACATCGGCGCCGGCGTGGGCCACTCCGTCCTGGCCCTCCTCTCTGCCCAGCGGGGACTGGGCCGGGTGGCCCCCGACCCGGTGGCCATGGCCGCCGACCTCGACGGCGCCTGGGAGGTGCTGGCCGAGGCGGTGCAGACGGTGATGCGCCGCTACGGGCTGCCCGAGCCCTACGAGGCGCTCAAGGCGCTGACCCGGGGGCAGGCGCTCGGGCCCTTGCAGC
>JBOGGP010000282.1:0-3214 GCA_050744105.1 Acidimicrobiales bacterium | reverse complement strand
CTCCGTGGACGTGGGAGGGGCCGAGGGCATCGGTGGCGACGGCTGCAACCACCGACGAGTCGATGCCACCCGACAGGGCGACCACGACGTCGGTGAAGCCGTTCTTGACCACGTAGTCCCGGGTGCCGAGCACCAGGGCGCGGTACACCTCCTCCTCGGGTCCAAGGTGCGCTACCACCGGGGCCGGGCGGGGCGGCCCGGCCCGAGCCGATGCCGAGGTGGTGAGGGCGGTGACTGGTAGCGGGGGACCCTGGTGCCGCCCCCGGGGGTCGAGCAGGCGCTTGCGGTAGACAGGTCGCACGTCGACGTCGACCGTGGCCACCGCCTCCTCGAACTGGGCCAGGGCGGCGACCTTGTGGCCCTCGGCGTCGAAGACCAGGGAACCTCCGTCGAAGACCAGGTCGTCCTGGCCGCCGACCGAGTTGACGTAGACCAGCGTGCAGGAGGCGTCGGCGGCCCGGGTGGCGAGCATCCGCTCCCGCTCGCCCACCCGCTGGGCATGGTAGGGCGAGGCGTTGATGTTGACCACCAGCTCGGCGCCGGCGCCGGCCTGGGCGGCGATGGGGCCGGAGGGATCCCAGGCGTCCTCGCAGACCGAGACCCCGACCCGGACCCCGCCGATGAGCCAGAGCCCGGTGGCGCCTCGCCCGGGGGCGAAATAGCGGGCCTCGTCGAAGACGCCGTAGTTGGGCAGCTCCTCCTTGTGGTAGACGCCACGCACCTGGCCCCCGGCGCACACCGCGGCGGCGTTGAACAGGTCCAGGCCGTGGTCGACGAAGCCGACCACGGCCACCGGCCCGCCGGCCGTGGCCTGCGCCACCTGGGCCAGGGCGGCCGAGTTGTCGGCGACGAAGCCGGGCTTGAGGAGGAGATCCTCGGGCGGGTAGCCGGTCACTGCCAGCTCGGGGAACACGGCCAGGTCGGCGCCAGCCTGGCCCGCCTCATGAAGGGCGGAGACCATTCGCCCGGCATTGCCCGACAGGTCTCCCACGACGGTGTTGATCTGGCAGAGGGCCACCCGCAGCCGGGTCATGGCCTGATCGTATGCCGTGGTTGGTACCTCAGCCGGCCTCTGCCGGAGCGCTATCCGAGCTTGGTCACCGCCATGTCGGCGAAGGGCACCACCACCGCCGGCAGCGGTGGCCCGTAGGACCCGTACTCGAGCAGCAGGACCTGGTTGCCCTCCCGGACGACGATCAGCACGGCGCTGACCGACTGGTTGCCGGCGCCGACGCTGGCCTGCCAGGCCGCCGACTGGTCGCCCAGCGGCGGGACGGCGACCCCCACCACCGGGTCGCCGGACGTGGCCGCCCCCCCCGACGTGGCCCCTCCCCCGGCGGTCACGTGCTGGCAGGCCGAGATCTCCTCGGCGATGGTGGCGAAGAGACCGGGCGCCCGGGCCGGCGGCATCTCGGCCACCGCCTCGCTCAGCAGGGGGACCTCGGCCGGCCCGTTGACCAGCTCGACCTCGGCCTCGGCCAGGCGGCCCTGGTCGGCGCCCGCGCTCAGGCAGCCTGGCAGGAACGGGGACGCACCGCCGAAGCCGTCCATTCCTACGGTTGCGTCGCTGACCGAGCCGTACACGTTCCAGCCCGAGGGCAGGTCGGTGGCGGCTATCAGATGGCTGGCCAGCTGGCCCGAAGTCGTGACCGAGTGGGACAGGGCCGTCGCCGGCCGGGTCGGCACCCGGCTGCCGATCACGACGGCGGCCAGTATCCCGGCGACCAGGGAGGCCAAGGCCATGGCCATCACCAGATCCGGAGCGCGCCGGGGCACCGACACCCGGTTGGGCCGGTCCGAGAGGAAGGGATCGTCGTCGAGCCCAGACCCCACCTCGGGCGGGGATGTCTTTGCCATCGGGATTCCGACGTTAGCGTCCGGGAGCAAACCGGAGCCTGCCAGGCGATGCCAGACTGCCGCGGTGCCCGTGACGACGCCCGCCGCCGACCTCGCCGCCGAGATCGAGCGCTCAGCCGATGCGGGCGCGGCCCGGATCGCAGTCGACCGCCTCTGCGACGTCTGGCCCGAGGCCGGGGAGCGTTTGGCCGCCGACCCCGTCCTGCGGCTGGCCCTGGTCACGGTGGCCGCCGCCAGTCCTTACCTGGGCCGTGTGTGCGTCACCGAGCCAGCGGCCCTCGACGTGCTGGCTGCTGCTGTCGGAGACCCGGCCCCCCCTGCCGTATGCCCGGCCGGCCCTGCCGTATGCCCGGCGGGCGCGGTCGCCCCCTGCGGCTCCGATGGGCCCTCCGCCCCGACCGCCGCCCACGCCCTGGCCCGGCGCAAGCACCTCGGGATCCTCCACATCGCGGCGCGCGACCTGCTCGGCCTCGACCCCCTCGAAGCCGTCGGCGCCCAACTGGCCGACCTGGCCGACTCCGTGCTGGCGGCCGCCCTGGACCAGACCGGCACCGGCGGCTTGGCCGTCGTCGGGATGGGCAAGCTCGGGGCCCGGGAGCTCAACTACTCGAGCGACATCGACCTGGTGCTGGTCGCCCAGGGCGATCCGGGGCCCGTCGACCCCCGGCCCATGCTCGACGTGGTCAGGCGGTCGTGGCGGGTGGATCTGGGCCTGCGCCCCGAGGGCCGCAGCGGCCGCCTGGTCCGATCGATGGACTCCTACCGGGCCTACTGGGACCGCTGGGCCGAGACCTGGGAGTTCCAGGCCCTGCTCAAGGCCCGGGCCTGCGCCGGCGATCCCGGTCTCGGGGGCCGCTTCTGCGACGAAGCTGCCGCCCGGGTGTGGGGCCGGCCATTCGGGTCCGAGGAGCTGCGTCAGGTGCGGGCCATGAAGGCCCGCACCGAGGGCAGTGTGGCCCGGGCGGGCCTGGCCGATCGGGAGCTCAAGGCGGGGACCGGAGGAATCCGCGACGTCGAGTTTGCCGTCCAGCTGCTCCAGCTGGTCCACGGGCGGTCCGACCCGGGCCTGCGGGTGCCCTCCACCCTCGGTGCCGTCGGTGCCCTGGTGGCCGGGGGGTACGTGGCCCAGGCCGACGGCGACGCTCTGAGCGAGGCCTACCGCTTCCTGCGCGCCGTGGAGCATCGCCTCCAGCTGCGGGAGGACCAGCAGGTCCACACCCTGCCCGCCGGGGCCGAGGCCCGCAGGGGGCTGGCCCGGGTGCTCGGCTTCCGTGACGGACCGGCGACGACCGCCCTGGCCAGGTTCCACGACGACCTCGGCCACCACCGGGCCACCGTGCGGTCGATCCACGAGCGC
>JBOGGP010000281.1:0-3233 GCA_050744105.1 Acidimicrobiales bacterium | reverse complement strand
CAACCCGGCGGCACGGGAGGACTGGAGGCGCACCTCGGTGGTCGCCCCGGTGGCCACGGGCACCATCTCGGGCCTGGGCGGGCTCGGCTACCGGCTGGCCCTGCAGGCCGTGGCCGGCCTCCTGGCCCGGTCACTCACGGCAGGTAGCCCGCCGGCCGGCGCCCCCGACCAGGCGGGGCCGGCGCCGCCTCGACAACGGTGACCAGCATGGGGTACCCCTTTCCCATGCCCCTCGAGCCCACCGAGCTGCCGCTGCGCCTGGGCCGCCTCCGGGCCGCCCTCGAAGCCCAGGGCATCGAGGCCCTGGCCGTCACCAGCGTGGTCAACATCCGGTACCTGTGCGGCTTCAGCGGGTCGTCGGCCACGTTGTTTGTGCTGCCGGGCGAGACGGTGCTCGTGACCGACGGTCGCTACCGCACCCAGGCGGCCGAGGAGCTGGCCGGCGCTGGGGTGCCCGTGCGGGCCCTGGTCCCCACCCCGGCCGACCAGCGCCAGGCGGTGGGGGCGTTGGTGGCCGGCGCCGGCGTGCCCGCCCTCGCCCTCGAGGCCGCCCACCTCAGCTGGGCCCGCCAGCGGGACCTGGCCGAGCGGTGGTTCGAGGGCGTCGACCTGGTGCCCACCGTGGGCGTGGTCGAGGGGCTGCGGCGGAGGAAGGACGCCGGGGAGCTGGCCCGGATGGCCGCCGCCGCCCGCATCGCCGACGACGCCTTCGCCGCGGTGAGACCGACCCTGGCCGGGGCTCCCACCGAGGCTGGCTTCGCCCTGGCCCTCGACGACGAGATGCGGCGCCGGGGGGCCGAGGGCCCCGCCTTCGAGACCATCTGCGCGTCGGGGCCGCTGGCCGCCCTGCCCCATCACCGTCCCGGCCAGCGCCGCATCGGCCCGGGGGAGACCGTGGTGGTGGACTTCGGGGCGGCCGTCGACGGCTACCGCTCGGACATGACCCGCACCGTGTGGTTTGGCCACCTCGACGACCCCGTGCTGGCCCGGGCCTGGGAGGTGGTCGAGGCCAGCCAGGCCGCCGGGGTGGGCGCGGTGCGGGCCGGGGCCAGCGGAGTGGACGTGGACCACGCCTGCCGTCAGGTCATCGACGCCGCCGGATGGAAGGACAGCTTCGTCCACGGCACCGGCCACGGCGTCGGGCTCGACATCCACGAGGCCCCGGCGATCGCCCTCACGTCGACCGATACACTGGCTGCCGGCGACGTCGTCACCGTGGAGCCGGGGATCTACATCACCGGAGCAGGCGGTGTCCGCATCGAGGACACCGTCGTGGTGACCGACTACGGCTGCGTGCCGCTGACCAAGACCCCCAAGGACCGCCCCCACCCCTGATGCCAGCCTCCTGATGGTCTCCACCAACGACCTCAAAAACGGGATGACCCTCGACCTGCCCGAGGGCCTGCTGTCCGTCGTCGAGTTCCAGCACGTCAAGCCGGGCAAGGGGGGGGCCTTTGTCCGCACCAAGCTGAAGAACGTGCGGACCGGCGCCGTCCTCGAACGGACCTACCGGGCCGACGAGAAGCTCGACCAGGCCATAATCGACAAGCGGGAGATGCAGTTCCTCTACGTCGACGCGGCCGGCGCCGGTGGCGGCAGCTACGTCTTCATGGACACCAACGACTACGAGCAGCTCATCGCCACCCCGGCCAGCCTGGGGGACAGCGCCAGCTACCTCAAGGAGGGCGACTCGGTGGTGCTCCAGATGTACGGCGGCGAGATAGTCGGCGTGGACCTCCCCGCCGCCGTCGAGCTGTCGGTGACCGACACCGAGCCCGGCCTGCAGGGTGACCGGGTCTCGGGCGCCCGCAAGCCGGCCACGCTGGAGACGGGCCTGGTGGTGTCGGTGCCCCTCTTCGTAAACCAGGGGGACCGGGTCAAGGTGGACACCCGCAGCGGTGAGTACATCACCCGTTCGAGCTCCTGAGCCCGTCAACCGCGCCCTGAGAGCTGCGACGGTGGCACTGGCAACCCGCCGCCAGGCACGCGAGCGCGCCCTCTGCCTGCTCTACGAGGCTCAGGCCAAGGACCGGTCCCTGGCCGAGGTGCTGGGAGAGCTGCCCGTCGTGCCCGACGACTTCGTGGTCGACGTGGTGACCGGGGTGGAGCGGCGGGAGCCCGAGATCGACGCCCTGATCGCCGCCCACAGCATCGCCTGGAGCGTCGGGCGCATGCCGGTGGTCGACCGCACCCTGCTGCGCATGGCCACCTTCGAGCTGCTGGCCCTCCAGGAGGTGCCCACCGGCGTGGTGATCTCCGAGGCCGTCGAGCTGGCCAGGCTGTACTCGACCGAGGACTCCAGCCGCTTCGTCAACGGGGTCCTGGCCGCCATCGCCGGCCAGTTGCGCCCGGGCAGCCCGGCCGCGCCCTAGACCAAGCCCGCCGGCGCCCGCCGGCCAGTTGCGCCCGGGCAGCCCGGCCGCGCCCTAGACCAAGCCCGCCGGCGCCGCCCACCCGCCGGCGCCGGCAACCCATGCGCTATTGTCGGGCCGACCGTGAAGCTGGTCCGGTGAGGCCGGCACGGAGGAGGGATCGGGCTTGGCCGAGCGCGAGCGATTTCTGACGCCCCCGTACGGGGGCGTCTTCGTGGCCCGCTCCAGCGTCATGGACAGCGAGGACGTGCGCCGGGCCACGTGGAGGATGGGCCACGAGATAATCGAGCACAACCACGGCACCGACGGCCTGGTGCTGGTCGGACTGCAGACCGGGGGAGTGTGGCTGGCCACGCGCCTGGCCGAGGTGGTGGCCAGGGCCACCGAGGTGACGGTGCCGGTCGGGACCCTGGACGTGGCCTTCTACCGGGACGACATCGGCCTTCGGCCGGTGCTGGCCGAGGCCCCGACCGAGATGCCCGTCGAGCTCACCGGGCGGCGGGTCGTGGTCGTCGACGACGTGCTCTTCACCGGGCGGACGGTGCGCGCCGCCCTGGGCGCCCTGGCCGACCACGGCCGGGCCCGGTCCGTGCAGCTGGCGGTGATGGTCGACCGGGGCCACCGGGAGCTGCCCATCCGGCCCGACTACGTGGGCCGCAACCTCCCCACCCGCCGCGACGAGATGGTCGACGTCAGCCCCGAGGGCGTCGTCATCGGAGACGTCGTCAGGAGGTGACCGCCAGCCAGCCCCAGCCGGCCACCCCGCCCCAGCGGGCCAGCCAGCCCCAGCCGGCCACCCCGCCCCAGCGGGCCAGCCAGCCCCAGCCGGCCACCCCGCCCCAGCGGGCCAGCCAGCCCCAG
>JBOGGP010000280.1:0-3247 GCA_050744105.1 Acidimicrobiales bacterium | reverse complement strand
TGCGGCGGGTCTCGAGGGGAGTCCCGGCCGGCGGCCAGCCGGGCCAGGGCGTTGAGGGCGGCGGCGGCCACCGCGCTGCCGCCGCGGTCTCCGGCGTTGGTTATGCTCAACCGGCGCAGGGCGCTGTCCCAGAGGCGGTCCTTGGCCGCAGCCGCGCCCACGTAGCCCACAGGCAGGCCGATCACCGCCGCCGGGTCGAGCAGGGACGCCTCCCACAGGTCGATCACGGCGCCCAGGGCGGTGGGGGCGTTTCCAATCACCCAGACGGCGCCGGCCGGGTAAAGGCGGGCGGCCAGGGCGATGGCGGCGGCCGAGCGGGTGCTGCCGGGTGGCACCCCGCCCACCTGGCCCAGCAGGCAGCGAGCCTGGGGGAGCGAGGGCACGCCGGCCACCACCATGTTGGCGTCGCAGACGACGGGCGCGCCGGCGCCGAGGGCCTCGACAGCGGCGTCGACGGCGCCGGTACCGACGCGCGCCGAGGTGGCCCAGGACTCGTCGGCGCTGGCGTGAATCATGCGGGCGACCACGGCCCGGGCCGGCTCGGCCCATGCGCTGAGGTCGACCCGGCTGGCCAGTATCCGGTAGCTCTCGACCTCGATTGGATGGACCTCAGGGGGATGGAGCCCAGGCTGGTCGGGATCGATGGCGTCCACAGGGCAAACCTCCACGCAGGCCAGGCAGTCGGTGCAGCGGGTGGCGTCCACGGCCGGGCGACGGGGGGCGGCGGCCAGGGCCCGCTCCGGGCAGGTGACGATGCAGGCGCCGCAGGCGGTGCAGGCCGCCCCGATGGCGACGCTCACCGGGCGGGCCCGCCCGGGGGACTGACCGGTGAAGCGTACCCTCGTGGGGTGACCATCCGCTCCCCGACCCAGCGGGTGGTCGACGAGCCCACCACCACCAGGGACAGCATCCCCACCCCGCCGGGGTCGAGGGACCCCAGCGAGGTGCGTACCACGGACTGGTGCGGGCGGCCGGCGTGGCTGACCACGGCGGCCGGCGTGGCCGCCGGCCGGGCCGTGCCGAGCAGGGCCAGGGCGACGCCGAGCTGGTGGGACCGGCCCCCCGAGCGCGGGTTGTAGAGCGACACCACCATGTCGGCCTCGGCCACGGCGAGCAGGCGCCGCTCGATGACCGGCCACGGCGTGAGCAGGTCGGACAGGGACACCGAGGCATGGTCGTGGCCGAGCGGTGCGCCGAGGAGGGCGGCGGCCGCCACGTCGGCGCTCACCCCGGCGACCACGGTGAGAGGGGGGTCGCCGAAGGCGGGCGCCATCTCGCAGGCCAGGGAGGCCATGCCGTACACGCCGGCATCCCCCGAGCACACCAGGGCCACCCCCTCACCGGCGCCCGCCCGGCGCAGCCCCTCGGCGACCCGCTGCTCCTCCTGGCCGATGTCGTAGCGCCGCACGCACTGGTGGGGCCCCAGGAGGTCGGCGGCCAGGTCCACGTAGGGCCCGTACCCGACGACGGTGGCCGCCTGGCGCACGGCGGCAGCCGCCTGGGGGGTCCTCGTCTCCGCCCCGCCCGGGCCGAGGCCAACCACGGCCAGATGACCCGGGGGTCGCCGGCGCCGGGCCAGGGCCAACGTCGAGTCGGCCGAGCGTTGCTTGGGCACCACCAGGGAGGCCCCCGGGCCGCCGGCCAGCACGGCGGCGGCCTCCGCCACCGACGGCGTGCCCACGGCGGCGAGCACCACCTGGCTCGGGTGCGGCACCGCCACCTGGGCCAGGGCGGCGGCGGGGATGCCCCTGACGGGCAGGCCCAGGTGGCGAGCCAGGGAGGCGACGGCGGGCTCGGCCCGCTTGGCGTCGAGGGTGGCCACGCACCCCACGGCGTCACGGTGCAGGCCGGCTCCGGCCAGGGCGGCCTCGAGGAGCTCGACCAGGGCCTCGGGCCGCGCTCCGGAGCTGGCCCCGACGCCGGCGACCAGGCAGCCGGGCCGCAGGACCACCTCGAGGTCGCCGGCCGCCCGGTCCCGGTCGGTGACGCTCACCCGCCCGCCACCCACCGCCCCACCTGCTCCGCCGCCGGGGCGCCCGATCCCGGCGGGGACGGGCCAGCCGGCGAGGGCGGGGTCGATGGCCAGCTCGGGGCCCTGCCCGTCGAGCCAGCGCCGGGTCACGCCGGCCACGTCCCCCGACGCCACGAACCCGGGGAGGTTGTCGAGGGCGGGTATCCCGGCGGCGTCGGTGGCGGTGGCGACCACGGCTTCGGCTCCCACCAGGGCCGCCACCTGGCGGGCCAGGTCGTTGCCACCGTGGTGACCGCCGCACAGGGCGATGGCCCAGCGGCCGGCGTCGTCGAGGACGACCACGGCCGGGTCGGCCGGCTTGGCCCCGAGGAGGGGGGCGACCAACCGCACGGCGATGCCGGTGGCGCACACCAGCACCAGGCCGTCGACCTGCGCCCACAGCGACCGCACCGTGGGGCCCAGGTCCCCGTGGCGGTGCTCCCAGGGCATTCGTCGGGCCAGGGCGGCACCGGCCTCGGTCAGCGAGCAGGTGGCCACCGTCTCGGGCCAGGTGCGGGTCAACCGGGTCCCCAGCAGACGAAGACGGGGTTTAGGGCGGCCAGCCGCAGGGCACCGTCGGGGCCGACGGGCACGCCCCGGCTTACCGAGACCTGCACCACCTGGCCCAGGCGGCTGGCCGCGGCCGCGGCGCGGTCCATGGCCGCGTAGGTGGCCACCACCACGCCGCCGGGGCGTAGCCGGCCCAGGACGGCGTCGAGGACGTCGAGCCCCCCGCCGCCCACGAAGACCCGGTCCGGGTCGGGCAGGGTGGCCAGGACCTCGGGCGCCGACCCCCAGACCACCCGCACCCCGGTACCGGCGGTGTTGGCCTCGAGGTCGTCGCCGCCGCCCCGGCTGCCCGCCGGCGGGCGATCGACGGCGTAGACGTCCAGCCCCGGGGCCAGCCGGTCGCACTCCACCGACACGGAGCCAGAGCCCGCCCCCACGTCCCACAGCACCCCGGCAGCGGGCAGGGCCAGCTTGCCGAGGGCGACGGCTCTCACCTCGGCCTTGGTAATGAGGCCGCGCCGGTGGGCGAACGACCCGTCAGGCAGACCCCACGCCAGCCCCATGCCCGCCCCCGGCCCCCCCGACCCGCCGGCGCCCCCCGAGCCGGCGCCCGCAGACCTGGCGCCCCCCGACCCGCCGGCGCCGGACCCCGGGGTGGGCGGCCACAGCACCACCACGGACAGAGCCGGGAAAGCCCCGCCGGCCAGGCCGGCCAGGTCCACCCGG
>JBOGGP010000279.1:0-3266 GCA_050744105.1 Acidimicrobiales bacterium | reverse complement strand
CTCGCGGGCGGCCCGGCGGGCGAGCGAGAGGGTCAACCCCCGGGTGCTCAGCCGGCCAGCTCGGCCCGGATTGCCGCCGCTGCGGCGGTGTCGCCGGCGTCCTCGGCCGCCTCCAGCCGGCGCACGTGGTCCTCGTAGTCGGCAAGGGAGACGCCCCGCTCCCCACGGGCCAGCGCGGCGTCAGCCTCGGCCATGGAGCGCACATACTCGGGGGCGTTGGCCAACACGTAGTCGAGCAACTCCTCCTCGTCCACGGGCACGACCGCAGCCACCGGTCGCCCGTGGCGGGTGACAAGAGCAGGCCGACCGCTGCGGGCCACCTCGTCCACCACTGCGCTCGTGTTGTTTGCCAACTCCCTAATGCCGACCGTGGGCATATCTGTTGTCTCCTGGCGTCTCCTGGCGTCTCCTGGTGCGAGTGTACCCACACTTGTTGAGGACGGGGGAGCCAGACACCATGGCACTCATCGTGGGTCCTCCCTGGGGTCCAGTGATTCGTTACGTGACGATTGTGACGGATGGCCGGTGGCACCGCAGCACAGGCCCAGCTCCTCGAAGGTGCTCGAGTCCAGCACGGCTCGCTCGGCCTCATCGGCGGCCAGCCAGCGGCGGGATAAACACCTCCTGTCGGCGCTTGACCTCTCGCTCGGCGGGTAGAGGGTCATGGTGCCAGCCAGCACCAGCAGTAACGCTGGTCGGCCCGCCCGGCGAGTGCCGCGCCGCAGGGGACGCACTCGCGGCTCACCGGCCCAGCCCCAGGGCTGGTCGGCGAGTCCGAGCATCTCGTTGACCAACCGGCCGGCCAACTCTTACTTAGCCTCAATCCACCGATCGGTAGCCCGCAGCTGCGCTGACCATCCGCGGAAAAGGTGCTCCTACCTGGGATAATGGTGATTGCTACACCGCCATCCATCCCCGAGCGAGGAGCACCTTCCCGATGCGGACATCTTCCCACATCCTGGAGCGCATGGCGGTCGTCTTCGACGACACCAACGCCGTAGCCAACGGGGGACTGTGCCTGCCCATGACCCTGGCAGGGCGTCTGGGCCTGGGGGCGTTGGTCGATGCCCACGTCGATCTGGGCGATGCCCCCGGGCGCGCCAACGTGGGACTGAAGGCCATGGGCCTCATCGCCTCAGCACTGGCGGGGGGCGACAGCATCGACGACGCCGACGCCCTGCGCTCGGGGCGCTCGGAAGTGGCCATCGGCCAATGGATGCCTGCCCCCTCCACCCTCGGCACCTACCTGCGCAGCTTCTCCTGGGGCGATGTCCGCTGCCTCGACGCCGTGGCCTCCGAGCTGCTGGTGCGGGCCTGGGGGGCCGGGGCGGGACCGGGGCGGGATCCCCTCACCATCGACGTCGACTCCACCATCTTGGAGTGCTACTCCACCAAGAAGCAGGGCGCCAGCTACGGCTACACCAAGGTGGTGGGCTACCACCCGCTCCTGGCCAGCGCAGCGGGCAGCGGTGAGGTGCTGGGCGTGCGGGCCAGGGGCGGCAACGCCCACACCGGGAGGGGGACGGCCAGCTTCTTGAGAGAGGTGTTCGCCCGGGTGCGCAGGGCCGGGGCGAGCGGGCCTCTCGTGCTTCGCGCCGACAGCGGCTTCTACTCCGAGTCCGTGGTCGACACCTGTCGAAGTGCCAAGGTTCGCTACTCGGTCACGGTGAAGATGTCCAAGTCGCTGCGCCACCTCGTCGACACCATCCCAGAGGAGGCATGGAGCGCCATCCCCTACTGGCTCGAGGGCGGGGCGGACGTCGCCGAGACCACCTACCACCCATTCGGGACCAAGACGGGCCCCGCCACCCGCCTCATCGTGCGCCGGGTGAGGCCCACCCCCGGCTCCCAGCTGGCCCTGTTCACCGAGCACTCCTATCACGCCTTTGTCACCGACCGGGTGGGCGAGACCCTCGCGCTGGAGGCCGACCATCGCCGCCACGCCGAGGTGGAGCTGGTCATAAGGGACCTGAAGGAGGGCTCGGGCTGGAACCACGCTCCCTCGGGGCGCTTCGCCGCCAACGCGGCGTGGTTGGCCTTCGGGGCCATGGCCCACAACCTGGCCCGCTGGTCGGCCCGCCTGGGGAAGCTCTCGGACCGGGTCATCACCACACCCACCCTGCGCCGGCGCTACTTCGCCATCCCCGGCCACGTCACCCGCTCGGGGCGGCGCCTCAGCCTGCACCTCGCCCAGGCCTGGCCCTGGCAAGAGCCCTTCCTGGCCGCCCTGGCCGTCTTGCGGGGCCTGCAGGTCCTCACCACCTGAGCCCCGGCCTGACCGACGCATTCCCTGGCCCCCTGAGGTTGCCCCGCGCCTCCAACTCCCCCTACGGGACAACCACGGCTTGAACCTGGCGATCAGGACCAGTTTCCCTCAGCCGTCCCCTGCTTCGGGCTCCTGCCTGACCCCCCTGGGCCCGTCCTTCACCCCATCCATCCCGTTTCCGGCCCTTACAGCGACCCGGCCGACCCCGATCGGTGGATTGAGGCTTAGTTACCGCATTTCCGGACGGCCTGGAGCCGGGACCGGACCAGGGTTGAGCAGGGTGATGGCGATGACGGTGAGGAACGGTGGGCGTGGGCGACCCCCGGGCTACGTAGAGGTCGGTGGCGTCAGGCGAGGAGGACGGCGAGGCCCGGGTCCGGCCCGCGGGCACGGGCTGCGAGGTAGCCGACGGGATCCACGCCGTGCTTGGCGGCCGTGGCGATGATGCTGGTGATGACACCTTGGGTGCGGGCACCGGCCCAGGTGCGGTTCCCGCCCCATGTCTTGCGGTTCACCACGCAGGGCCTCACAGCCTGCTCGCCTCGGAAGTTGGTGGCGTCGATGCCCTCGATGCTCAAGAAGCTGAACAGGGCGTCGGCCTGGTTGGCGAGGTGCTTGAGCAGGCGCCGGTTGGCATCGTGGCTGACGGGTCGGGCGCACAGGTCGGCGAGGCGACCCCGCAGGTCGACCACGGCGGCGGGTCGCTCCTCGGCGGGCAGGTCCCGAGCGGCGAGCCCGTCGAGCAGGATCGCCTTGGCGCCGGCGGGCACCTTGGCGTGGTAGCGGGGGAGGTCGGCCTCCATCTCGTGGCAGCGTCGGAGAAGGTGAGCCACACAGGATTGGTGTGTCGCCTTGTCGTATTGGTTGTAGGCCACGTAGCCGTCACGGACCAGGACACCGTCGTAGCCGGGCCCGATGACCTCGATGGCCTGCTCGAAGCCTCGTCCAGGCGCCACCCAGCACAGCGTGAGCTCGGCGTTGGCTGCCACCCACAGCCACT
>JBOGGP010000278.1:0-3274 GCA_050744105.1 Acidimicrobiales bacterium | reverse complement strand
CCCTGTCCGCCGCCGGCGAGCCGGCCGACACCCCCCCGCTTGCCGAGACCCCCCTGTCCGCCGCCGGCGAGCCGGCCGACACCCCCCCGCTTGCCGAGACCCCCCTGGCCGGCGCCGGCGAGCCGACGGCCGGCACCCCCGGGACCGATCCCACCACCGCTCAGATCGAGGAGTTGGACGAAAGCTAGATGGCAGATTTCACCGCCCGTGATGTGAAGGACCTGCGCGATGCCACCGGCGCGGGGATGATGGACGCCAAGCGGGCCCTGGCAGACAACGGCGGCGACATGGCCGAGGCCGCCAAGTGGCTGCGGGAGCGCGGCCTGGGCAAGGCCGCCGAGCGGGCCGGGAGGGACAACTCCGAGGGGGCGGTCGCCGCCGTCGTCGACGGACCGCTGCGGACGGCGGCGCTGGTCCAGCTCAAGTCCGAGACCGACTTCGTCGCCAAGTCCCCCGACTTCGTCAACCTGGTGAACGAGCTGGCCGAGCTGGTGGCGGCCAACGGTGAGGGTGCCATCGAGGCCCGTAAGGAGTCCGTCGACGACCTCCGGCTGGCCCTGAAGGAAAACATCGAGGTCGGCCGGGTGGTCCGTTTCGAGGCGGCCCCCGGCAACGTGCTGGCCCGCTACCTCCACGAGCAGTCGGGCCGGGGCAACAACGGCGTCATCGTCGAGCTGGCCGGCGGCGACGACAGCCTGGCCCACGACGTCGCCGTCCACATCGCCTTCGGGCGGCCCGGGTACCTGCGCCGGGACGAGGTGCCCGAGGCGGACGTGGAGGCCGAGCGGTCGGCACTCGAGGCCGAGGCTCGCAACGAGGGCAAGCCGGCGGCCGCCGTGCCCAAGATGGTCGAGGGCCGGCTCGGCGGTTGGTTCCGGCGCATTCCCGGGGGGGTGCTGCTGGAGCAGTCCTACGCCCGGGACGACAAGAGGACGGTGGCCCAGGTGCTCGGCGGCGCCACCGTGGTCCGCTTCGCCCAGGCCACTATCGGCGAGTAGCCGACCCTTCGGGACGCAAGCGTGTCGATGACCGGGGAGCCGGACGCGAATCCGGCCGGTGACCGCCGGCCGCTGCGCTGGGGACGGGTCGTGCTCAAGCTGTCCGGGGAGGCGTTCGCCAGCGACTCGGCCGACGAGACGATCGACGGCAAGGTTGTCGACCGGGTGGCCCAGGAGGTGGCCGAGGTGCGAGCCGAGATCGGCACCGAGATCGCCGTGGTGGTCGGGGGCGGCAACATCTGGCGGGGGGCCACCGGTTCTGCGTCGGGGATGGACAGGGCCAGCGCCGACTACATGGGCATGCTGGCCACCGTCATCAACGCCCTGGCCCTCCAGGATGCCCTGGAACGCCTCGGGCAGCCGACCCGCGTACAGACCGCCATCGGGATGTCCCAGATTGCCGAGCCCTACATCCGCCGCCGGGCCATGCGCCACCTGGAGAAGGGACGGGTGGTGGTCTTCGCCGCCGGCACCGGCAACCCGTTCTTCACCACGGACACGGCTGGCGCCCTGCGGGCGGTGGAGATCGAGGCTGACGGGCTGCTCAAGGGCACCCATTCGGGCACCAACGGGATCTACGACGCTGACCCGCGCACCCATCCCGATGCCGTCCACCTGGAGCGGCTCAGCTTCGACGAGTACCTGGCGCGGGACCTTCGAGCCATGGATCTGACGGCCATAACACTGTGCCGGGAGAACGGCATGGCCGTCCTCTACTTCGGGATCATGCAGCCAGGCAACCTGCGGCGCGCCCTGCGGGGGGATCGGATCGGTACGCTGATCGGTTGATGGGAGACAACCCCCTGATGGACGGCAACCGTTTGGACTGCCAATCCGGATCGACGAGCGACCCGGATGGATGAGGACTACGTGGACGCCGTGCTCGAGGACTTCCGGGACAGGATGGCCAGGGCGGTCGAGCACACCCAGAACGAGCTGAGCACGATCCGGACGGGACGGGCCGCTCCGGCCCTGGTCGAGAAGCTGCGGGTCGAGTACTACGGCTCGGACACCGTTCTCCAGCAGCTGGCTGGCATCCAGGCCCCTGACGCCAAGACGCTCCTGATCGTGCCCTACGACAAGGGGTCGCTCAAGGCCATCGAGAAGGCCATCCAGAACTCCGACCTGGGCATAAACCCGAGCAACGACGGCTCGCTCATCCGCCTGGTGTTCCCGCCGCTGACCGAGGAGCGCCGCCGGCAGATGGTCAAGGTGGCCCACGCCCGGGCCGAGGACGGCCGGGTCGCGGTCCGCAACCTGCGGCGGGCGGCCCGCAAGGATCTGGAGGCCCTGGAGAAGGACGGCGACATGTCCTCCGACGACCTGGAGCGCGCCGAGCGCGACCTCGACCGGGTCACCGCCGACCACGTGGCCGGCGTCGACCGCCTCCTGGCCCACAAGGAGGGCGAGCTGCTCTCAGTCTGAGCCGACGCCCCCACGGCCCGACGGCGTGAGGGGGTTCGAGGACGGTTAGGAGAGGTGTCAGGAGGGCTGAAGAGGATTGAAGAGTACTGAGGAGGAGGGAATCCCTGTGGACGAGCGAGACGACCGTGGACGGAGACCTCCCGCCGAGGGGGTCCGGATCATCGGTGCCGAGGAGGCGCAGGCGGCCCTGGAGGCGGGACAGGCGGCCGGGCGCCGTCCAGACGACGAGCTCCGCTTCGGGGACGTCCCTCCTGCCCCGCCGGGGCCCAGGCCACCTCACCGCTTTCCCTTGCCGGACTTCGTCGATCCGGCCGAGGCCGTGCCCCGGCCGCCGGTGGTCAACCCGCGGCGTTTCGGGGGCGCCGGGGCACGGGGCGGCGACGACGGGGTGCCCGGGGCGGCCGGGGAGCCGGCGACCAGCGAGGTGCCGGCGACCCGTCCGGGCTCGCCCGCCGGCGCCGGCGACGGCTCGGACCCCTGGGCGCCCGGCGCCCGCCAGGACGCGTCCGAGGGTCTCCCGGTCCACCCATCCCCCAGCGGGCCTGGGCCCGTGATCTACGATCCTTCCCGGTACGACCCGGTCCCGTCCGCCGATGACCAGGGCGACCCGCTCGCCTACTACCCAGTGGCCGGACCGCCGATCCACGACATGGGAGGCCAGCAGGTGCGAATCGACCCAGGTGAACCACCGCCCGCGGGCCGTGCCTCCGGTCGGGGCGAGCCCCGCCGTCACCCCGACGACCGGTCGTTCGACGACCTGTCCTACGACCCGGTATCCTACGACCCGGCGTCCCACGACCCGGCGTCCCACGACCCGGCGTCCCACGACCCGGCGTCCCACGACCCGGCGT
>JBOGGP010000277.1:0-3310 GCA_050744105.1 Acidimicrobiales bacterium | reverse complement strand
GGCCGGCGGGGGCCGGCCCGGGGACTGGCGGCAGGGGCGCGCCGGGGGCCAGAAGGTGCGACGGCCCCGGTGGCCGGGGCTGGCTCACCGGCCCAGGCGGGCGTGCACCCAGGCCCCTACCGGATCGTCCCCACCGGCCAGGTACCAGGCGTAGTGGGCGTGGAGGCACTTGACCCCCCGCCGTGTCCCTCCGACCCCCCCGCTCGGTCGGGGCCCGGCCCACCAGGCGGGAATGGCGGCGTCCCGGCGCGCCGCGTACCGGCGGTGGGCGCCGGCCAGGGCGTCAGGGTCGACGGCCACCTCGGCCTGCTTGACACCTCCGGCTGCCTCCAGGCGGTCGACAGCCCGGCGCAGGTCGGGGTCGACCAGCCAGTACAAGGTCGGCATGGGGGTCCCGTCGCGGAGGTGGGCAGCGTTGCAGATGACGACGGGCCGGCCCGAGCCGTCGCGCCGGGCGACGGTGAAGTCAGCCCCGGGGGGCCGCCCGAGCAGCTCGGTGACCGTGGCCGCGTCCCCAGCGGCGTCGGGGACGGCGGGCGGGCGGGGGACCGCCGGTGCGTCGGGGTCCGCCGGTGCGTCGGTGGCCCAGGCGGTGTCGACGGCCGCCGCGCCCCCGGCGCCGGCCGGCCCCGGCTGGCTCACCGCCGGCGCCGTCGGAGCAACACGATCCCGGCGGCGACCAACGCCGCTCCGCCGGCCACCGGCACCAGGCGCTTCAGCAGCGAGGGGCCGGCCGCCGCCAGCAGGTCGACTGCCTCTGGATCGGTGGAGGCCACCCGGCGGGGCCCGGCCGGCGGGGCGACCGGCGGCCCTCCCGGCGCGGAGTCGGAGTCGTGGTCGTGGTCGTGGAGGGCACCGTTCCCGGCCACCGCTCCGTACCGCCCGCCGGCGTCCGTCTCCCCGGCTGGCGGGTCCCCGGCCCCGCCGCCGCCGGCGGCGGTGTCCTGCGGGCCGGCGGCGGTGTCCTGCGGGCCGGCGGCGGGAGTCCCGGCCGCCGCCACCGGGACGTCCGCCGCCGGGGCCACCCCGTTGTCACGCAGGTCGGCTTCGAGGGCGTCGACGAAGCGGCCGATGAGCTTCTCGCTCACCTCGGCCATGACACCGCGGCCGTACTGGGCCACCCTCCCGGTGACAGCCAGCTCGGTGGTCACCACCACGGTGGTGCCGTCGCCCTCGGGAGCCAGGGTGGGGGTGATGGTGGCGTTGGCGTTGCCCTGGCCGGCCGTGTCCCGTTCCCGGCAGCGCAGCACAACCCGGCCGGCAGCCTCGTCGCGCTCGACGAAGGAGGCCGTCCCCTTGTACTGGACGGTGACCGGGCCCACCTTGACCTTGACCACGCCCCGGTACTCGTCGCCGTCGATCTCCTGGAGCTGGGCGCCCGGCAGGTGAGGGGCGATGCGCTCGACGTCGGTCAGGACCTTCCACGCATCGGCGGCGGCCACGCCCACACGGAATGTGTTGCTCAGCTCCATCGCAACAGATCCTCCACGGTGTCGATGTCTGCGGGATTACCGGCGCAGGCTACTTCCGTGACCAGATCCGGGCGGCGGGCCATCAGCGAGCGCGCCCCCTGGTCCCCTTCGACGAGCTTGTGGCCGCCGCCGGCAAAGCGGCTCCCCCCGCCGGCGGCCAGGACGACCGCCGCGGTCCGGCGGCACCCGCCGAGAGCCGTGGTGCCCGGCGATGGAGGCGATGGACTAGCACTAGCACTAGCCGTGACCGGCGACGGACTAGCACTAGCCGTGACCGGCGACGGACTAGCCGTGACCGCGGCCGTCGGAGTCGAGGTGCAGGGGCCCGGCCTGGGCGGCCGCCAGCTGGTCGAACAGTCCCACCGGGGCCGGCGGGGAGGTCACCAGTCGAGGACCTCGACCAGGACGCGTACCGTGCCCCCGCACGTCAGGCCCACCGACCATCCCTCGTCGTCGGAGTAGCCGAACGTGCACAGCTTGGGCGGCCCGCCGCCGGCCAGGATGGCCAGGGCCTCGCTGACCACGGCCCCCTCGACGCATCCCCCCGATACCGAGCCGGCCACCTCGCCGGCCTCGCTCACCACCATGGCCGCCCCCGGCAGGCGGGGACCGGACCCCTCGATGTTGACCACCCGAGCCAGCGCGACCTTCTTGCCCTCGGCGCGCCACCGCTCGACGTCTGCGAGGACATCTCTCACCGCCGGCCTCCTTTCCCCTCGCTCCTCGCCAGCTCCGGGGAAAAAGGTACCTCCTGGCGTCAGGGGGAGGACGGCGGTGCGGGCAGGATGGCGTAGGCCGTCTCGCCCGGCTTGACCAGCCCGTAGTCCTGGCGGGCCAGGCGCTCGATCTCGGCCGTCGTCTGCAGCTGCGCCGCCCGGTCGGCCAGCTTGGCGTTCTCCTGGCGGAGCTCGGTGAGGCGGTGCTGGGCCAGGGTGCTCTGGTCGTGCTGGGCCAGCAGGGTCCGCACCGGGAAGACGAAGAGGAAGAGCAACCCGGCCAGGGCCACGGCAGCCAGGACCCCCTTGGCCACCCGCCTCATGCCCGGGGCCGGCGGGCCAGGGCCCCGGGACCGCCGTAGCGAGCCGAGTCACCGAGGGCGGCCTCGATCCGCAGCAGCTGGTTGTACTTGGCCACCCGATCGGTCCGGGCGGGCGCGCCCGTCTTGATCTGGCCGGCCCCGGTGGCCACGGCCAGGTCGGCGATGGTGGTGTCCTCGGTCTCACCGGAGCGATGGGAGATGACCGACCGGTAGCCGGCACGGGTGGCCATCTCGACCGTCTCGAGGGTCTCGGTGAGCGTCCCGATCTGGTTGAGCTTGACCAGCACCGAGTTGGCCACGCCGGCGTCGATGCCCCGGGCCAGCCTGGCCGTGCTCGTGACGAACAGGTCGTCGCCGACCAGCTGGATCCGGGCCCCGAGCCGCTCGGTCAGGGCGGCCCAGCCCTCCCAGTCCTCCTCGGCCATCCCGTCCTCGACCGAGACGATCGGGTAACGCCCGACCAGGTCGGCCAGGTAGTCGGTGAGCTCGGTACTGCTCAGGGTGCGCTGCTCGCCGGCGAGGTGGTAGCCGGCGTCGGTGAGGAGCTCGCTCGACGCCGCGTCTATGGCCAGGGCGATGTCGTCGCCGGCCCGGCGCCCGGTCGTCTCGATGGCCTCGACCAGGATGCGGAGGGCCTCCTCGTTGGAGGGGAGGTCCGGTGCGAACCCGCCCTCGTCGCCGATCGCTGTCGACAGGCCCCGGTCGTGGAGGATCTTTCGCAGCGCATGGTAGGTCTCGGCCCCCCACCGCAGGGCCTCGGCGAAACTGGCTGCGCCCACCGGGACGACCATGAACTCCT
>JBOGGP010000276.1:0-3320 GCA_050744105.1 Acidimicrobiales bacterium | reverse complement strand
ACACCGGGCGCCCTCCTGGCTGGCTCGTCCACCAGGATCGTGCCGGTCGCGAGCTGACGAGCTGGCACCGGCAGGACGCCAGCGTGGAACCAGCGCGTGGCGCTCTGGCGGCTCACCCCGTCCTGCTTTGCCCACTCGGAAAGCCTCACGTCCCCCATCATGACCAGAGGGTGTGACAGTCATGGTCGAACGAGACAGAACTACCCATTCCGGCCAACGGTTGGCAACCCCTCACGGCGGCGCCCAAGCCCCCCATTTACTCAGGGGAAGTGGTCGGGCTACTCAGGGGAAGTGGTCGGGCAGGTCGTTCTCGTAGAGGACGGCGTCGCCCGGCCCCGTGTTGGCCGCCACCCACGCCACCGCCCAGGCCCGGCTGCGGGCCCGGACGACCTGGGCCACGCCGCCCTGCGCTCCGGCCAGCAAGGCGCCGGCGTTGGTCGCCCCCACCACGACCAGGTGGGTGGCGACGGCGGCGGCGGCGGCGGCGAAGGCGGCGTTCTCCCCGGCCTGGCGCCATCCCAACTCGACCATTCCCGGGGTCACCACCACCCGGCGCCGGCCGCCGCCGGGGGCCAGCCGCTCGAGCAGGGCCAGGGCGGCGGCCGCGCCAGCCGGGTTGGCGTTGTAGGTGTCGTCGATCACCAGCTGCCCGTTGGCCCCCGGGAGGACGGCCTGGCGGTGCTCGACGGCCGGCAGGTCGGCCAGGCGGGCCACGGCGGTGGCGGCCGGAACCCCCAGCTGGAGGGCGACGGCCAGGGCGCAGGCCACGTTGCCCGGCGCCGCGGCCTGGGGGGCCGACCCGGGCGGCGGCGAGGGCGCCGGGAAGGCGGTGCCGCGGACGTGGGCGACCAGCCCCGAGCCGGTCGCCTCCACGGCGACGTCGAGGGGAGGGGCGCCGGGCCGGGCGGCCCCCACGCTCCCCACCCGCCACACCTGCTTGCCGTCCACCTGGGCCCGGTCGGCCAGGGTGGCCAGGGCCGGGTGGGCCACGTTGATCACCACCGCCGGCGCCCTCACCAGGATCTCCGCCTTGGCGGCGGCGATGCGCTCCTCGCTACCCATGCGGCTGAGGTGGACGGGCCCGAGGGCGGTGATGACGGCCACGTCGGGAGGGACGAAGTCGCACAGGGCGGCGATCTCACCGGGGCCGTAGGTCCCCATCTCGGCCACGAACACCTCGGTCCCCGGGGTCAGGTGCTGGTTGATGGCGGTGGCCAGGCCGGCCCGGTTGTTGAAGCTGCGGGGCGAGGGGACGACCGATCGGGTGCCGCCGAGGAGGTGGGCCACGAACTGCTTGGTCGACGTCTTGCCGTAGGACCCGGTGACGGCCACGACGACGGGGGCCACCGAGGCCAGGCGCCGGCGGGCCTGGGCCACGAAGGGCGCCAGCCGGCGCCGCTCGAGCCCGGCGGTGGCGACCAGCGCCACGTCGACGGCCACCGGCCAGGCCAGCGCCACCCCGCAGGCGACCACGGCCGCCGGGCGCAGGCCGCCATCCGCCACCAGCGATCCGATGGCGGCGGTGGCGAAAATGGGGGCGGCGGCGACGGCGGCGGCGGCGGCGGCCAGGGCCCGCAGCCTGGGCGTCCACACCAGGGGGCTGGTCCGTCCCCTCAGAGCCAGTCCCAGCGGGCCGGCAGCAGAGACAACGGCGGCGACCATGGCCAGCGGCGTCACCGCCACACTTGCGGCCAGGGCCCCGACGGCGAGGATCGCCAGCACCGGGTTGATGCGGCCCGTCGCCCACCACCGGAGGGCGAACTGGCTGGTCGGCCCGGCCAGGTAGTGCTCTCGCTGGGCCACCCGCAGCCAGCGCAGCGACGTCACGCCGCCGGCCACCACCCCGGCCACGAGGGTCGCCACCCCGAGGGCGGAGCCGTTCACCGAAATGGGGTGTGGGGCGGGAAGCCCAGGCCTTCAGGCCTGGGAGGCAGGGCCCCGCTCGGGCCGTAGGCCCGACCTTGGGTGCCTGGGAGCGGGTAGTGACACACCCTCATGCGAGAACGGCTCCTGTGGGCTACCGCTCGACCAACAATGCCCGGACCGCTGCCAAGGCCCTGGCTCGTAGCCAGCGCAACATCACCAGCAAGGCCAAGGGCCGCCACAAGGCCGGCCTGAACCGCTCGATCGCCGATGCCGGGTGGGCCCAGCTCCGAGCTGTCCTGGCCTGGCAGGCAGCCAAGGCGGGCAAGACCATCGTGGTGCTCCCAGCTGCCGACACCACGCAGCGTTGCAGCACCTGCGGGACGAGAGCCAAGCCCCGCATCGAGCTGTCGGAGCGGGTGTACCGGTGCCGGGCATGCGGGATGGTCCTGTGCAGGGACCGCAACGCCGCTCGGAACCTGAACCCGGACCGCTGCGGGGTATCGGCGGGCGGGTCTGAACCTGCCGGTACGGCAGTCCCGGAGGGCAGTGACGGCAACAAGCCCAAGGTCCCTGCGGGGTCCCTGGCGGCCTGAGCCCCAGAATCCCACGGCTTCAGTCGTGGGAGCAGTCAACGGCGGTGCCTGTCGAGGGCGGCCCGGATGGCGTCGGGCGCGTGCTGCGGGGTGAAGTGGTCGACCCCGCCGAGGATCTGCAGGTTGGCCTGCGGGTAGGCCTCGGCGGCGGCGCGGGCCATCCCGACGGGAGCGGCGGTGTCGGCCTGCCCCCAGACCAGCTCGACGGGGCCGCCGTAGGAGCCCAGGACAGGGCCGTACCGGCCGTCCTCGCCGACGGCCTTGACCAGCACCTCGCGCATCACCCCCGCCGACGCCCGGTAGTCCGGCGATCCGTGGCGGTGGCGCAGGGCGGCCATGCGGGCGTCACCGATGAGACCGGCCCGGTACAGGGCCCGCCCGGCCCGGAACGCGGCGGGCGGCCGGCGCCGGGAGGTGCCGGCCGGGTCCACCAGGGGGACCCCGCTCAGGACCAGGGCGGCCACCCGCTCGGAGGCCGCCGCGCCCAGGTGGACGGCGACTCGCCCCCCGAAGGAATGACCGAGGACCACGACCGGCTGGGCCATCTCGTCGAGCACCGGGGCGATCCACCGGCCGTACTCGGCGGTGGACCATCCCTGGGGCGGGGCGGGGGCGGCCCCGAAGCCGGGCAGGTCGAGGGCCAGGGCGTCGAGCCCGTCGAGGACGGCGTCGAAGTCCCGGTGGGACCGGGACCACCCGTGCAGGGCCAGCACCCACGGCCGGCCGGTCCCGTGGCGGGCGCCGAACAGGCGGCCGGCGGCGAAGGTGGTGAGGGGCATCCGGGGACGCCACCGTACCCGCTGACCCGCCGTGCCCGACCATCCACCAACCCGACCATCCACCAACCCGACCATCCACCAA
>JBOGGP010000275.1:0-3338 GCA_050744105.1 Acidimicrobiales bacterium | reverse complement strand
CTTCGGTCAGCGCTCCGTCAGGCCCGCGCCGGGTTCAAGATGTGGCAGACCAGGTAGGGCGAGCAGGCGTCGGGTGACAGCGAGCGCCCCCGTTCGGCGAGCTGGCGAAGCTCGCCGCGCAGCTTCTCGAGCTCCGCGATCCGCTCCTCCAGGTCCCACGCCCGACGCTCGATCAGCTCCAGCACGTGGCAACACGGCGGGTCGCCCTGCTCCCGGAAGGCGATGATCCCCCTGATCTCCCCCAAGGTGAGGCCCACCCCTTGGGCGGCCCGGATGAAACGCAGGCGGTCCAGCGCGTCGCCCGAGTAGTCGCGATAGCCGGAGCCAGTCCGCGCCGGCGGGGCCAGGAGCCCCACGCGCTCGTAGTAGCGCAGGGCCTTGGTGGTGACCCCGGCCAGATCGGCGAGCTCCCCGATGCGCACCTCATCCACGCTACCCCTTGACCTTCCCCCATAGGGCAAGGTGCATGCTGGCTCCATGAGCATGCCCGAACTGCCCGAGGTGCGCCTCCTCTACCTCCCCGACTGCCCCCACTGGCGTCTTGCCGAGGCCCGCCTCAAGGAGGCCCTTCGCCGGATCGGAGCCGACCCCGAGGCAGTCGTGTGCCAGCAGATGGCAACAGCGGACCAGGCTGAGGGCCTTCGGTTCCGGGGATCGCCCACCATCTTGGTGGGGGTCCGGGATCCCTTCGCCGGCCCCGAGGACGCTGGTGGGTTGGCCTGTCGGATCTACTGGACAGGACGAGAGCACGAGCCGGCCCCCAGCGTGGAGCAGCTCGTCGGAGTGCTTCGCCCATGAGAGCCGCCAGAGATCCCGTGTCATCCGCTGCCAAGGAGGAGGGCCAGGTCCTCATGGCCGGGCGAAGGATTAGCCCCTTCGGCACGGCGGCGCGACTTCTGATCGGGAGCGCCTTGATCGTTTTCGCCTTTCTCCACGGCCACCCCTGGGCTGGGGGCTCCGGTAGAATCCAGGGCTCTGGACATGGGGGGAGAATGACTGCGGGGTCCGGGAGCGCTCTTGGGTGACGGGTGGGGTGGCTCAGTATCCCTTGACCCGGTAGACGAGACGGAGGTCGGTGCCCGGGTAGAGGGTCTCGGTGGCGGTGAGCTCGGCGGCCAGGGCGGCGATGGCCCGGCTGCGACGGGGGGCGGAGAGCGGCTCGAGGCTGACGTGGAGGCAGTCGCCGACGATCTGCAGGTCAGCCGAGGTGGAGAACGCCTCGGCGAGCAGGCTGTGGGCCTCGTCCTCGGCTCTGGCGTAGTGAGGCCCAAGAGCCCGCGCCAGGGTGGCCTCGGCGTTCCAGGTGGCCATGCGGATGGCGTCATGTAGGCGCTTGCGTTCGTCGTCCAAGCGGGCGGCGCCGGGGCGGAGGTCGCCGAGACGAACCTTGGCGGGGATGGCGGCGGCAGCCTCCTTGGCCTCGGCGAGGACGGCCTCGGCATCGTCGATGGGGGTGTTGGACGCCGTCTTGGCCCGAAGAGCGGTGTCGATGACGGCGGTCTTGGCCGCTCCCAGGCCGGCCTTGGCGGCCTTGACGGCTCGGGCGGCGGTGGCCTTGGCTGGGTTGGGGACCATCCGGGCGGGATCGTCTGCGATCTTGGCGTAGGAGTCCATGGCGTCCAGGCCCCGGGGGCGCATGAAGCGGAACAGGTTCTCCTCCCGCCACCGGGAGAACATGGCCTTGGCGACCCCTGTGGGCTCCAGGTCCCTTCGGGTGGTGATGATCTGGGTCTGGTGGCCGCTGTCTGGGTCCAGGCGGGTGACCTGTCGGGCGGCGAGGTGGCGACGCCGCTTGTCCCTCACGTATGCGAGCCGGACCGAGCGGTCGGCCAGGTGATAGTCCTGGTCATGGCCGAAGCGGTCCGCCACCCGGTAGGGCGAGAAGGCGCTCCTCGGCTCGGGACGCATGCGACCTTTCCTGTAGGTGAGGATGTCGAAGCCGGCCTCGACCAGGGTGGCGAAGACGGCCGGGCTCCAGCCGCCCCGATCGAAGCAGATCGTCGGGCGGGCATCGGGGCCGAGCAGGTCCCGCACCGCCTCTACCGCCTTCTTCAGCTCCCCGGTGAGGCCGGTGCCGGGCGGGGAGGTCCACACCAGCACGGCGTCCCCGTTGGCATCGGCCAGCCAGGCGTCGGTGGTGGCGGCCATGGCGATGCGGGCCCGGGCCAGGTGCGCCCGGGGCAGGTCCGCCCCGCCGTGGTAGGCGCGCACATGTCCATCTACGTAGAGGATCCCCATCGCCCCGGGGTGAGCGCCGACATGGGCCCGGGCGAGAGCCATCAACACGTCGTCGGATCGGCGCGCCCAGGCCAGGGCGGCCATGCGCCGGCGGATCGTCTTCACCTCCGGGCCCCGGTCCAGGCCCAACAGGCGCCCCATCGCCACCGGCGGGATGCGGGTGAGGCCCTCGGCGCGGCACTCGCCCACCAAGGAGGCGAACACCAGGGTCAAAAACAGCGACCGCAGCCCGTAGAACGCAGCCCTGGGGGCGCCATAGACCGCCTGGGCCGCCTCCAGCAGGCCGGTGACCGCCAAGGCGGGCAGGATCAGCGTCGCCCCCACCAGCGGCAGGCTCGCCCCCTCGCAGATGACCGGCTCGGCCTCCTCCAACAGCCCGGCCGCGGCCGCCTCCCGCTCCAGGTCACGCGGTGCCGGCTCGGCCAGTGCCACCAGTTCCCCACCTCTGTCCCTGTCCCTGTCCCCGTCCCCCTCGGCGGGAAACGGCGGCGGCGTCGGCGGGCAGCGAAGGGCGGTGCGCACCGAATCGACCGAGAGCCCCATGTCCTCGGCGATGGAAGCCAGGGTCGCACCCCCGGCCCGCGCTGCCCGGACCGCCTCGATGACCTCCTCGGTCACCTTGGAGCGCCGACGCGGGCCCTTGCGCTCGGGGACCAGCCCGGCCACTCCCTCGGCCTCCCACGCCCGGCTCCAGCGCCGCAAGGTGGCGTCGTCGACACCGAAGGCCGAGGCCACCTCGCCCTGGCTGGCCGCCTTGGCCGCCACCAACCCCACCGCAGCCAGACGCCTCCCGGCCACGTCCCCCGCTCTCCAGCACCACGTCACCATCCCCCAGATAGCGACCAGGCCGCCCTCGTCGTCCTCGAGCAGGCAAGTGGCCGGGCCCATTGCCACCGAGCCCGCCGGGCGCAACGGAAGTGGCTGACCTCGCCGCACGGACACCATCCCAGCAGATGCCAGCCGGTCAGTGAGCTTCACGCATTCATTGTCCCATATTCACCGGTCCAGTTGGTGGATGGTCCCCTTTACCTACAACGGTTTCTCCCCTCTTATGTCAGGAGTCCTGGAATCTGGTGAGCAGCCGAAGGGATGTCATCGAT
>JBOGGP010000274.1:0-3346 GCA_050744105.1 Acidimicrobiales bacterium | reverse complement strand
GGGCCGGCGTGCTCGACCGCCGGGGGGTGGCCTCCCTGGTCGAGCTGGTCACCCGCACCCAGGGCCTGCCCGCCCGCCTCCTGGCCCAGGCCGGCGGGGAGCGACACCTCACCGACCTGCGCCACGTGGGCCAGCTCCTCCACGCCGAGGCCGTGGCCGCCAACCTGGGGACGAGCGCCCTGGTCACCTGGCTGCGCCGGCGGATCACCGAGACGGGCAACGCCAACGCCGCCGAGGAGCGCAGCCGGCGGCTGGAGTCCGACGCCGCCGCCGTCCAGGTCCTCACCATCCACCGCAGCAAGGGACTGGAGTTCCCCGTGGTCTACGTGCCCTACCTGTGGGCCGACGCCACCTTCGACGACCACCTGCCCGTCTACCACGATCCCGAGGGGGACAACCGGCGCACCGTCGACGTCGGCGGCAAGGGCAGCCCGGACCACGAACGACACCGGCGCTGGCGTCGCCAGGAGGAGCTGGGCGAGGACCTGCGCCTGGCCTACGTGGCCCTTACCCGGGCCCGGCACCAGGTGGTCCTGTGGTGGGCGGCGTCGTGGGGCGGCCGGTGCTCGGCGCTGGGTCGCCTGCTGTTCGGCCGGCGGGCCGGCGGCGAGGTGGACACCGAGCTCAAGGCCGTCCCCGACGACGGCGAGGCGGTGGCCGTGCTCGACCAGCTGGCCGCCGGCTCGGGGGGCACCGTCGTGGTCGAGCGGGCCGGCGGGGTCGGGAGCCGACCCCTCGCCGGGGAGCAGGCGGCGCCGGCCCGCCTCGGCGTCGCCCCCTTCGAGCGGGAGCTGGACCAGGACTGGCAGCGCACCTCCTACAGCGCCCTCACCGAGAGGGCCCACGGCGGGGGCCACGGCGCCGGGCCCGAGGAGGCCTCGGTGGGCAGCGAGCCCGACCGGGCCGGCGTGGCCGACGAGCCCCCCGTCGCCGGGCCCGGCCTCGCCTCCCCTGCCGCGGCGGTCGATCCCGGCCTGGAGCGAGCGCTGCGCCGGGTGCCCTCGGCCTGGGCCGACCTGCCGGGCGGGACCGCCACGGGGACCCTGGTGCACGCCGTGGCGGAGGTGACCGACTTCGCCGCCGACGACCTCGAAGCCGAGCTGGCCGCCCGGGTGGGCGAGCAGGTGCCCCGGTACCACCCCGGCTTCGCCCGTCCCGCCGGCCTGGTCACCGCCCTCGGGGCCGCGCTCACCACCCCGCTCGGGCCGCTGCTCGACGACGCCCCCCTGGCCGCGGTGGTGCGGCGGGACCGCCTCGACGAGCTGGCCTTCGAGCTGCCCCTGGCCGCTCCTGCCGGCGGGAGCGGGGCAGGGGGCCAGGCCGCCCTCGACCTGGGCGCCGTCGGTGAGCTGATGGCGGCCCGGGTGGGGCCCGGCGACCCCCTCCACGGCTATGCCGGCCGGTTGGGCCAGCCCGGCCTGGACCAGCGGCTGCGGGGCTACCTGACCGGCAGCATCGACCTGGTGGTCCGCCACCGGGGCGCCGGATGGGCCCCCGACCGCTTCGTGGTGGTGGACTACAAGACCAACTGGCTGGGAGCCGAAGGCGAGCCCCTGAGCGCCTGGCACTACCGGCCGGTGGCGCTGGCCGCGGCCATGGCCCACGCCCACTACCCGCTGCAGGCCCTATTCTACGCCGTGGCCCTGCACCGCTACCTGCGGTGGCGCCTGGCCGGCTACGACCCCCGGATCCACCTGGGCGGGGTGGCCTACCTGTTCCTGCGGGGGATGAGCGGGCCGGCCACCCCCCAGGTCGACGGCCACCGGTGCGGGGTCATGTCCTGGAGACCGCCGGCCGGCCTGGTCGAGGACCTGAGCGACCTCCTCGACCAGGGCCGGACCGAGGGTGGCCCCGCCCCGGCCGGCGGCGGACCATGACCGGCGGGCGGCCGGCGGGCGACCCGGTGGCAGGGGACCACCTCTCGGGCCCCTTCGCGCCGCCGGCGCCGCTCGACCCCTTCGACCCCCGGACGGCGCTGGACGCCACCGGGATCCTGGCTCAGTTCAACGACCTGGCCGTGCTCAGCGCCGCCGACATCCACGTGGCCCGGTGCCTCTTCGAGCTGGGCGCGGCCGGGCGGGGCCCGACCCGAGGAGGCTCCGGGGACGGCGCCGGCGCCGGGTGGGCGGACGACGCCGTGGTCCTGGCCGCGGCGCTGGCCGTGCGGGCACCGCGCCTCGGGCACGTGTGCACCGACCTGGCCGCGGCCAGGGGCACGACCATCACCGACTCGGAGTCCCCCGAGGAGGTCCGCAACCTGCCGTGGCCCCCCACCGAGGCGTGGACCTCGCTGGTGGCGGCGAGCGGGCTGGCCGCCAATGGTGACGACGACCCGGCCGAGCGGCCCCTGCGGCTGTGCGGGGCGCTGCTGTACCTGGACCGCTACTGGCGCCAGGAGTGCCAGGTCGCCGCCGATCTCGAGGACCGGAGCCGCCACCCGGCCGCCGGGGTCGACCTGGGGGTGCTGGCGGCCGGCCTGGACCGCCTGTTCCCCCCGCTGGTGGCGGCCCCCGGGCTGGGGGCGCCGCCGGAGCCGGGGCCCGACCTGCCCCGCCTGGCCGGGGCCGCCGCCGTCGTGCGCCGGTTCAGCGTGATCGCCGGCGGGCCGGGGACGGGCAAGACCACCGCGGTGGCCCGCGTCCTGGCCCTCCTCGGCGAGCAGGCCGAGGCGGCCGGCGCCCCCCTGCCCCGCCTGGCCCTGGCCGCGCCCACCGGCAAGGCCGCCGGGCGCCTGGAGGAGGCGGTGCACGCCGAGGCGGCCACCCTGGCGGTGAGCGCCCAGATCCGGGCGCAGCTGCTGGCCACCTCGGCCTCCACGGTCCACCGCCTGCTCGGCTGGCGGCCGGGCAGCCACAGCCGCTTCCGCCACCACCACGGCAACCGCCTGCCCCACGACGTGGTCGTGGTCGACGAGACGTCGATGGTGTCGCTGTCGCTGATGGCCAAGCTGGTCGACGCCGTCCGGCCCGACGCCCGCCTGATCCTGGTCGGCGACCCCGAGCAGCTGGCCTCGATCGAGGCCGGCGCCGTGCTCGGCGACGTGGTCGGCCCCGCCGCCCACGGCCTGCGCATGGGCACCCGGACCAGGGCCGCCCTGGCGGAGGTGACCGGCCGGGAGGTCCCCGCCACCGAGCCGGCGTCGCCCACCTCGGTGGGCGACGGCATCGTCGTGCTCCGCCAGGTGCACCGCTACGGGGGCGGCATCGCCGCCCTGGCCGGCGCCGTCCAGGCCGGCGACGAGGACGCCGCCGTCGGCCTCCTGGCCTCGGGTGCCGGGGACCTCCGCTGGATCGACGCCGACGGCGCCGAGGCGGCGACGGAGGTCCGGTTGGGCCCCGTCCGGGCC
>JBOGGP010000273.1:0-3401 GCA_050744105.1 Acidimicrobiales bacterium | reverse complement strand
GAGGTGGTGATGGCCATCGACCGCCAGGTCTGCGGGTTCGAGATGCCCGGGGCCGAGATCGAGGGTTTTGCCGCCCGCGCCGCGGCCATCGCCGCCGCCGGCATCTACGACTTCAGGGTCCACCACGAGCAGATCCTCGTCCCCGTGGTCCTGCGCCGCTGGAAGCTCGAGACCCTGGCGGGCCTCGACGCCGAGGCGGACCGGGCACGTGCCCACGTCCTCGGGTGGGTCGAGCGGGTAGGACGGGTGGCCGGGCGGTTGGCCCAGCAACGGGCCGACGCGCCTGGGTAGGAGCGCGCCTGGGCAGAAGCTGGTGAAAGGCCTCCGTCCTCAGCTGGCCCAGGTTGGGCAGGTCACTCCCGTGGGCGTGTGCCAGCCGACACTATGGCCGCCACAGTCTTACGTCCGAGGCCGGAGGTGTCGGCAAGCTGACGGACTGAAGCGCCGCTGCGGTGCGCGACTCGGATCATGTCATCTCGGATCCGGGCCTCTTTGGCCGCTCGCTCTGAGCTCAGGCCTACCACGACCAAGGCTGCGACGGCCTCGCCGTGCTCGCCACCCCTATACTTTTCCATTGCCGCTGTGGCTGCGGAGACCTCGGCTTCTGAATAACTCATGTCTCCTCCCAGAGAGCGACCGCCAGCTTGTCTCGGATTGCCATCAGCAGTGGGACTCGGGGTGACATGTCAACTCGAGCCTCGGCGCCGTTGAGATGCGCCAACGTCATCCCGAGAAGCTCCAGTGCCTCGATTCGTTCCAGTTCCAATCGGACCACTGGTCCCATTGTAGCCACCACCGGTCCCATATGGGCCATGGATGTGGCCCGAGCGTCCGCTCGACTCAAGGGGAACGGGGGGGCTGGCGCCGTCGGCTCGGCCCCGAGCCCAGTCCGATGGCCTCATCGCCTGCCCTCCACCGCCTCACCGTCGCCAGCGGACTATTCAGCTGAACCGCTGAATAACCTCCCGAGCGTTGCTGCCCCGTGAAGGTCACCGTCGCCGGGTGCGGAGGTGTTCGCTTGCGTGGGTGTCGGAAGGGTCGGGGAAAGGCCTCCCGTGTCAGCTGACGCCGGCTCCGGGGTGCTCGATCGCCCAGCCCAGCATTTGCAGGTAGACGCCGAGGACAGTTGAGCCGTAGTACGGATCGGTGGCCCACACGCCGGTCAGCGACAGCCAGGTCGGGCAGCATCCCCGCCGGGACTGGATCTCGGGGGCCACGTCGGCGATCGCCGGCGGGGCGGCCAGCTCGGCGGTGGACAGCCGGGCGTCGGCGAAGGCCCGCAGGAGCTGGACGTGGCCCCGCACCCCGAGCTGGGGAGTGGGGAACAGCCATCCCGACGCGCAGCTGTCGCAGTGGCCGATGCCGGCGTAGTTGTTGAGGGCAGTGGCGTCGCGGGAGCTGAACCCGCCCGTCTCCACGACGGCCTGGGCGAAGGCCACGTCGCCCCTGACCCCCTCGGCGCCTCCCTCGTCGATGTACCAGGCGGCCAGCTGGCCGATGGTCGTCGTGGTGGCCGCGGCGCCGCCGGCGGCCCGAAACCACCCCACCAGGTCGGCCGCCGACAGGGCCGCCGGCCCCAGGATCGACGGCGAGGCGTCGCCGGCGCCCGGCCCGGCCGCCCCCGTGGTGCCCAGGGCGGCGAGGGCGGCGAGGGCGGCCGTCCCCGCGGAGCGGTCGGCGCCGAGGGCAGCCTGGTCCGCGCTCACCATCTTGGAGGCGGCGTCGGCGGCGGACCGGGCGGCGGCGGCGGCGGCGGCCGACATCCCTTGGCTGTGGCTGGTCACGACGACGGCCGAGGCCGCGGCGGCCACCGCCGCGACCAGGCGACGCACGCTCCTGGCCGTGGCCGCCACCTGGTCCAGGTCACCTCGCACGGCCCCGTCGACCGATCGGGTCGCCTGGGCCACCAGGGTCTCGGCGAAAGCCGTCTCCTGGGCCCCCTCCAGGGCGGTGCCGGGACCGGCGTAGGCGATCCCGAGGAGGTCGGGCCCGGAGCCGGCCCGGGGGGCCGGGATGCCCTCGTAGAGCAGTAGGGCGATGCCGCCCAGCCGCCCCCGATCGGTGACCAGGCTGGCCGCCGCCCGGGTGCTCGCCAGGCGGGACGCGGCCAGGCCGTCCTGGTCGGCGGCCAGTGCGGCCTCGGCGGCCAAGACGGTGGCGGTGGCGGCCCGGGCCTGGGCCCGGGCCCGGTCCAGGGCGGTCCTGGAGTCCCCGAGGGCGGCCTGGTCCCGGCCCAGGCGTACCTGGTCGGCGGCCACCTGGGCCTGGCCCCGGGCGGCCACGACCTGGATCTGCTCGGTGCGCAGCGCGTCCCCGTCCACGGGTGGGACCACCGGAGCGACGGTGGTCCCCGGCACGGCGACCGGGGGCGGGATGACGGGGACCAGGGTGGTTGCCGGGACCAGGGTGGTCGCCGGGACCAGGGTGGTCGCCGGGACCAGGGTGGTGGCCGGGACCAGGGTGGTCGCCGGGACCAGGGTGGTCGCCGGGACCAGGGTGGTCGCCGGGACCATGGTGGCGCCGGCCACGCCGGGGCCGGCGCCGACCCAGGCCGCCACCACCACGAGGGCCACGGCGACGGCCCCCAGTGCCCTTGGGGGAGGCGGCCGGCCGGTTGCGGTGGTCACCGCGGGAGGGTGGCGCACGTCGGGGCGGCCCTCAGGCCAGCTTCCCGAACGAGGTGACGAGGGCGGAGACGAAGTTGTCGTAGAGGGCGTCGGCCGGCGGCACGCTGTCGAGGTAGACCATGGTCAGCACTACCGGGTCGCGGCGCACCACGGCGACGGTGATGGTCTGGTCCACCCCGCCGACCGAGAAGGCACCCTTGTCGGCGAAGTCGCCTTCCCCGAGCGCGGGCAGCGTCACGGGGGCCAGATGGGTGTCGACGCGTCCACCACCGTCCAGGGTGGTCACCAGGTGGGCGCAGCCGGCCAGGTCGGCCATGTCGGCCCGGAAGGCGCGGGCCGCCCCCGCCCCCCGGTAGGACGTCAGCAGCTCCAGGATGCCGGGCAGGCCGTCCTCGTTCGGCCCCTCCAGGTAGCTCAGGGCCGTCCCCACCTGGCCGGGCTGGTGGGCCAGGGTGGCCAGGCAGGACGACCCGCCCAGGTCGGACTGGCCGATGGACGGCTGGACCCGGTAGAAGCCGCCCTCGTCGGCGGGGACGAGCAGGTCGGCCTCGAGCGCCGCCGAGACGGCGGCGGTGGGCACGGTGGTCGGCGGAGGCACGGTGGTCGGCGGAGGCACGGTGGTCGGCGCGCTGCCGTGCCTGGTGGACGGGCCGGTGCGGGTCTTGGGGCCGGTGGTGGCCGGCCGGGTGCTGGTGGTACGGGCGTCGGTCATCCTCGCCGGCGGGTGGACGGCCACGGCCACCCCGAGGGCGAGGACCACGGCGCCGGCCAGGG
>JBOGGP010000272.1:0-3420 GCA_050744105.1 Acidimicrobiales bacterium | reverse complement strand
AGGCGGCCCGTCCCGGTGCGCCCGGTGAAGAGCCCGGCCACCGAGGCCACGCCGGCCAGGGTCGTCTCCAGTCGCAGCCCGCCGCCGTGGAACGCCCAGGCGGGGCGGCCGGCCACCGAGAACTCCACCGTCGCCTGGTCCCCGACCAGCCGGAACGTGGCACCCTCGGCGACCAGCTCCCGGCGCAGAGCGGCCCCGAGGGCGGCCGAGGCGCCTGCCCCAACGGTGAGGCGGACCCGGCCTCCCGGCCGGCGGCCCAGGTCCAGGGAGCCGATCCGCAGCTCGGTCAGGGCGCTGCCCTCGAGTGCCTGGCCCCTGGCCATCGCCTCGACGTTGACCGGGTCGGCGAAGACCGAGGGCCGGTCCAGGCGGGTGAGGAGCAGGGGGTCGACCTGCCGGACCAGTCCGAGGACCCCCTCGGTGCTCCATGCCCGGCACGCTTCCAGCTCGTCGGCGGTGAGACCCACCAGCTGCAGGAACTCCACCGAGCCGAACGGGCCAGCGAGGGGCCCGAGCCGGGGGTCGACCACCACCGCCGCCGCACTCAGGGCGGACCTGGCCCCGAGCTTGACGGGCCCGCCCAGGTCCACGTGGTGGCCGGCGGCGAAGGGATGGCCGGTGGTCCACACGTAGGCGGCGAGCGCCCCGAGCAGGTCCACCGCCCACAGCGGCGCCTCGGCCTCCACTACCCGCAGGGTGAGCTCGAAGCCCCAGCCCGACACTGCCGGGTCGGCGGTCTCCTTGTACTCAAGCTCGGTGAGGCCGGCGGTGACCAGGTGCCAGTGCTCGGCAACGCCCATGCTGGCTGCCGGGGAGCGGCCGGGGACAGCGAGGTGGTGGATACTCACCGAGTCCAGGGGCCGCCCCCCGCCGAAGCGGGGGGGCGCCGGCGGGTGGTGGCGGCTGGTCGCCGGCCCCCCGTCGGCCGCATCCACGTGGGCGGCGATGGCCCGCCCTCCCCTGCTCATCTTGCTGTCAGCCGGACTCCCGCCGCTCCCAGTCCGGGTCCAGCTGGCGCAGGAACAGGGCGCAGCGCTGCTCCTCGTCGATCTCGTCGATGCCCTCGGCGGCCCGCCGCAGTGCTTCGAGGGAGCGCAGGAAGCCGCGGTTGGCGGCATGGCGCCACCGCACGTAGCCAGAGCCCCGCCAGCCCGCCGCCCGCAGGGCGTCGAGGCCCCGGTGGTACCCGACCCGGGCGTAGGCGTAGGAGGCCACCGGATCGCCGGCCTCCGCCGCCAGCTCGGCGAGGCCGGCCCACGCCGCCAGCAGCCGGGGTTGGGCGCTGGCGAGGGAAGCGAGGGCGTCGCGGCGCGACGGCGCCGGCTGGCCTTCCGCCCCGGCCAGCGCCACCGCCAGCTCCTCGCCCGGGGCGGGGAGGACCGTCTCGGGAAGGCCGGAGGTAAGGGACACGTGGGAGGGATCGGGCATCCCCGCCATGGTGGCACAGCCCGCCACGGCACGGCCCGCCGGGGCGCCACCGCCTTCGGCCCGCCGGGGCGCCCAGCCCGTCCCCGCCGGGGCGCACCAGCGCCGGCGATCCGGCCGGGGCGGCACTAGCGTCGGCCCACGCCCCCCTGCCCCTTCGACCGCATCCGAGACGGTGACCTGCCCGCCCACTTCGTCCTGGAAGGCGACGACGTCCTGGCCTTCCTCGACCACCGGCCGGTCTTCGCCGGCCACACCCTGGTGGTGCCCCGGCTCCACTACCCCACCCTGGCCAGCCTCCCCGAGGAGCTGCTGGCTCCCCTGCTCTCGGCCGGCCGGCGCATCGGGCGGGCCCTGCGCGCCGGCGTCGGGGCGGAGGGGGTGTTGCTCGCCCTCAACGACGAGGTGAGCCAGAGCGTGGGCCACGTCCACCTCCACGTGGTGCCCCGCCGGGGCAAGGACGGCCTGCGCGGCTTCCTGTGGCCCCGCACCCGCTACGGCGACGACGCCCATGCCGCCCAGGTGGCCGGCGCCATCCGCGCTGCGCTCGACTAGCTCGCCCGCCGAGCCAGCCGGCGGCGACTGTCCGCTACCAGCCCCGCGCCCGAGTGGTGTCGATGAACATGCGAACCTGCGCCTCCACGGCAGCGCTGTTGGCCGATAGGACCTCCGTGGCGAGGAGGTTGCGCTCGTCGCTCTTGCCACTCGGGTCACCGATCATCCTGCCGGCAACACCAAGCTGCCAGCAACACCGAACCATCGGACGGGGGTTGCCAACTGCTGGCCGGAATAAGTCACTCGATCGGACTTGCCATCCTTCAGCTACCTATGTAGACTTAGCGGTCGTGGCTCGTAGTGTTCGAATGACGTCGGCGACTCTGCGCGTCATGGCCTGCTTGGGATCCGGGCCAGACGGTTGGCGGCATGGGTACGAATTGCTGACCGAGACTGGGCTGAAGTCTGGGTCTCTGTATCCGATGTTGATGCGATTGGCCGAGCGCGGCTTGCTGGAGGCAACCTGGGAACCTGACCCACCCTTGGGCCGCCCTCCTCGCCATCTCTACAGACTGGCGCCTGGTGGCCGGGAGTGGCTGCGGGTCGCCCAATCCGCTCGGGCCGGCCGCCCTGCGCTACGGTTAGGTGACCCCTTGGGTGGCGTAGCGTGATCGTGGTCGTCGCCGTGGTCGTGGTCCTCGTCGGCGTTGCTTTCGCCCGCCGAGCTTCCAGCGACAGCCTGGCTATGTATGCGCTGCGAAGGTTGCTCGATCTTTCCCCGCCCGCACAGAAGAAGTGGATCGCGGCGATGCTCGCGGAGGTCGACTATGTCGCCGACCCCCGTCAGCGTCGTCGGTTCGCCCGTGGCTGCCTGCGAGCGGCGGCCTTCTCAGGCCGCCGAGCGGATTCCACGGGGGTTTGGGTGAGTGGGCTGGTCGGAGTCTAGTCTGCGCTGCGGGCGCAGTCGGCCTGGCGGTCTTTGGTGTACTGCAGTATCCGGCAGTGCGCGACGGATCGCTTTGGGTTGTCTATCTGGCGGTGTTCGCCGTCATCGTGGTGGTGTACACCGTGGCCGGCTTCGGTCTCAGCCGACTCGGTAGACCCTCGGCCCGCTGGGCCGGTGTCGCAGGCGGCACGCCGGCCGCGCTGTTCGGTTGGTGGGCGGCACAGTCAAACGCCGTCGTGTCGTCGGTAATCGTGCTCGTCGTAGCCGTTCCGCCGACGATCGCCGCCGTCTACGTGGCCCGACGACACCATCGGGCAGACCAAGCCGCAGTCGCTGCCTGCTGCGCGTCGCTCACTGCCGGACTGCTGATATTTGCCGTATATGTCGCCACCACGTACGCCACCACCACCGCGTCGGAAGTAGCTGACAACCTCGCCGCTGCAAAAGATCGTCGAATTTCCCCACTGTCGATCGCCGAAATTCCCCAGGTGTCGAGCTGAATGGTGGGCTGGGTGGAGGGTAGCTCAGCGGCTGGCGATCACCTCCTCACCGAG
>JBOGGP010000271.1:0-3447 GCA_050744105.1 Acidimicrobiales bacterium | reverse complement strand
TGGCCGCCGGCTTCACCAAGGCCGCCGGCCTGCTGCTGCGCCACGGCCTCCTCCACCTCCTGGCCAGCTGGCAGGTCTGGGCGCTGGTGGTCACCGGGATCCTGGGCATGGTCCTGGCCCAGAGCGCGTTCCAGGCCGGGGCTCTGGAGGGTTCACTGCCGGCCATGGCGGTGGTCGACCCGGTGGTGAGCATCGTCATCGGGATTGCCGTCTTCGGCGAACGCCTCCCGACCCAGGCCGGTGCCCTGGCCCTCGAAGTCATCGGACTGGCCCTGATGGCGGTCGGCGTCCTCGCTCTGGCCCGGGCCAAGGCGGTCCAGGCCGTCCACCACGCCTGAGCCCCGGCGTCAGAGTGGCGGCTCCCTTTGGCGGCTCTGACCATCGTCCTGCTGGTCGTCGCCGTCGCCGGCGCCGTCAGCCGGCCGCTCCGCCTGCCGGCCTGGGCGGTCCCGCTGGCCGCAACCGCCGTCGCCCTGACGGCTGGGGCCATCTCTGTCGGGTCGGCCCGCCGGGCGCTGGAGCCGCTCGGGCCGGCTGTCGGTTTCCTCCTCGCCGCCGTTCCCCTGACCGTCATGCTGGAGAGGCTCGGCTTCTTTTCCAGCCTGGCCGCCATCCTGGCCCAGAGGGGCGCCGGCGCCGGCGCCCTGTGGGTGCTCGGCGCCCTTGTCACCACCGTGTTCAACCTCGACGCTGGCGTGGTCCTCCTCACCCCCCTCTACATCGGCTTCGCCCGCCACCGCGGCCTGGACCCCTTCGCCCTAGCCGCTCAGCCGGTGCTCCTGGCCTGCCTGGCCTCTTCGGCCCTTCCGGTGTCCAACCTCACCAACCTCATCGCCCAGTCGGAGACCGGGGCGACCGGGGCCGCCTTCCTCACCCACCTGGGGCTGCCATCCCTCGCCGCCTGTGCCGCCGGTTGGTGGTGCTACCGCCGGGCCCTGCCCGGGGCCCTGGGCCCGAGCGGCCCTTCGAGCGGGGCCCGCGGCCCGAGCGGCCCTCTGCCCGGGGTCCTGGGCTCTGATGTCGGGGCCCGCCGGGCGTTGAGCTTGGGCGGCCTGGTGGTTGTGGTGGTCCTCGTGGGTTTCACCGCCGGCCCGGTGGTCGGGCTCCAGCCCTGGATGGTCGCCGTGGGGGCCGACGCCGCCCTGGTCGCGGTCGTACGGGGGGTTCCCTGGCGGGACGTACCGGTCGGCACCGCCGTGGTGGCTGGTTCGCTGGGTGTCCTGGCTTCGGCAGCGGTCGGCCACCTCCCGGTCCACCAACTCGTCGGGGGCACCAGCCTCGCCGCCCTGGCCCGCACGGCTGGCGTCACTGCTCTGGCCGCCAACGCCTTCAACAACCTGCCCGCCCTGCTGGTGTCCGTGCCGGCCGTCGGCCCGCACCCGGGGCCGGCCCTGTGGGCCGTCCTGATTGGCGTCAACATGGGCCCGGTGCTCCTCGTCACCGGATCCCTGGCCAGCCTGCTGTGGCTAGACGCCGTAGGCCGCCTCGGGCTGGAGGTGAGGGCCCGCGACTTCACCCTCATTGGCGTGAGGATCGGGCTTCCGGCGGCGGTGGCCGGCGCGGCAGTCGAGATCGGTCTGCGGGCCCTCGGCCTGGGCGGCTGAGGCAGGTTTGGGGAAAGGACAACCAATCCCGCGCCCGTGGGCCCTCGTGACCGATTCAGGGCATGGTCAGCACGATCTTGCCGAACTTGCCTCCGGCCTCGAAGCGGGCGTAGGCCGCGGCCGCGTCGGTCAACCCGTACACGGCGTCGATCGGCACCCGGACCTCCGCCGAGCCGAGCAGGGGCAGGACATGGCTCTCCACCTGTCTCGCTGCCGCGGCCTTGGCCTCGAGGGCCCGCGACCGCAGGGTCGACCCATGGATCCGGCACCTCTTGGCCATCAGCTGGAGCAGGTCGATCTCCGTCCGGGTTCCGGCCCCCACCCCGACCACCGCGATCCGCCCTCCCAGGGCGAGTGCCCGCAGGTTGGCGGCCATGTTGGGGCCGCCAACCAACTCCAGTACGACGTCGTAGGGCCCGTGGGCCTCGGCCTCGGCCGGGTCGACGGCGGTGGCGCCGAGGGCGGCCACCGACTCCCGGTGGGCCCTGTCCCGGACGGTCGCCACCACCCGGGCGCCGGCCCGGCGGGCCAGTTGCACCGCCGCCGTGCCGACCCCGCCGGCGCCACCGTGGACGCAGACCCGTTCACCCATGGCAAGCCCGGCCTGCGTGAAGAGGGCGTCGTGGGCGGTGGTGAACGCCTCGGGGAATGCCCCGGCCTCCTCCCAGCCGAGCCGCCCGGGCACGGGCATGGCCTCACGCTCGTGGACGACGGCGAGCTCGGCCTGAGCCCCGCCACCGGTGATCGACATCACCCGGTCGCCCACCGAAAACCGCCGCGCCCCCCTGCCGGCAGCCACCACCTCGCCGGCGAGCTCCAGGCCCGGGATGTCTGGCGGTGCCCCCGCCGGCGGGGGGTAGGCGCCCCTGCGCTGCAACACGTCGGCCCCGTTCAGCCCTGCGGCGCGGACCCGGACCAGGATCTGGCCCTCGCCGGCATCGGGGTCGGGCCGTTCGGCAACTCGTACCCGCCCCCCGACGATGGTGGCCGCCCGCACGGAAGCCAGCATAGGGAGTGAGGGTCGCCGCTGGTTCGGGGTGGGTCCCGGTGGGGTCCCGGTGGGGTCCCGGTGGACCCGTCGGGTGCAAAAGTGCGCGCTACTTTTTTCGAGGGGGAGGGTACCGCGCATTTGTGTATCGCCGGTGAGCGCAAATGCGCGGTACCGTCCCGCAAAGAAAAAGTGACGCGCAGTTGTGTACCGTACGGTACTCACGCCCCCGGCTTGAAGGTTGGAGGTCGGCGGTTGGCCTAGGTGGGCCGGCCGCCCCCCAGCAGCGACGTCCAGTAGATGGAATCGATCCGCACGTTCTGTCCCGTCTCGGGGGCGTCGACCATCTGGCCCCCGCCGATGTAGATCCCGACGTGGTAGACGTCGGTCGGGGTACCGAAGAAGACCAGGTCGCCCGCCAGCAGCTCGGCCAGCCCGACCCCGCGGGTCATCGCCCACTGGTCTTGGGCCAGATGGGGGAGTTGCACTCCGGCCGCAGCCCACGCCACCATCACCAAGCCGGAGCAGTCGAACGACGACGGCCCCGAGCCCCCCCACTGGTACGGCTTGCCGATCTGGGCCTCGGCGACTGCCACCGCGGTCGACCAGCCCGGCGCCGGACCGCTCGAAGCCGGCGCCGGGGCCCGTGTGCCAGGAGGCGAGGTCGGGGCCGGCGGGCTGGTGGCCGGCGGTGTGGGTGGCCCGGTGGGAGCCGGGGCTGGCGCAACGGTGGGTGGCCCGGTGGGGGCGGGGGCCGGCGCGACCGCCGGCGGGCTGGTGTTGCCCGGGGGAGCCGAGGGCTCAGCGACGGGCGGACCGGGGCCGCCCCCACCCGCCGGCGCCCCACCCGCCGGC
>JBOGGP010000270.1:0-3465 GCA_050744105.1 Acidimicrobiales bacterium | reverse complement strand
GCGGTGGCCAGGGATGGGGCGGCGCCGGCCGGGGCCGGGGCTGGGGCGGCGCCGGCTGGGGCCGGGGCGCCGGTTGCGGTGGTCGGGGCCAAGCCGCCGTGGCTGAGGGCCAGGGCCAGGATGGGCGAGGAGTACCGGGACCTGCGCCGCACCGTGCGGGGGCTCGGCCTGGTGACGGTGTGCGAGGAGGCCGGCTGCCCCAACATCTACGAGTGCTGGGCCGACGGCACGGCGACGTTCATGATCAACGGCAGCAGCTGCACCCGGGCGTGCGGCTTCTGCCTGGTGGGCACGGCCAGGCCGGCCCCGCCCGATCCCGACGAGGGCCGCCGGGTGGCCGAGGCGGTGGCCCGCCTGGGCCTGGCCCACGCCGTGGTCACCTGCGTGGCCCGTGACGACCTGGCCGACGGGGGGGCGTCGGGTTTCGTGGCCACCATCGAGGCCATCCGCCGGCGCTGCCCGGCGACGGCCGTCGAGGTGCTGATCTCGGACATGAAGGGGGATCCGGCCGCCCTGGGCAGCGTCTTCGCCGCCCGCCCCGACGTGCTCAACCACAACGTCGAGACCGTCCCCCGCCTGCAGCGGGCCGTGCGCCCATCGGCCTCCTACGCCCGCAGCCTGGCCGTCCTGGCCCGGGCCAGGGCCGCCGGCCTGACCACCAAGTCCGGTCTCATGGTGGGCCTGGGGGAGACGGCGGTCGAGTTGGAGGCCACCATGGCCGACCTGGCCGGCATCGGGGTGGACATCGTCACCGTGGGCCAGTACCTCCGGCCCAGCGCCGCCCACCTGCCGGTGCAGCGGTGGTGGCGGCCCGAGGAGCTCGACGACCTCAAGGCCGCTGGGGAGGCCCTCGGGATCGGCCACGTGGAGGCCTCCCCGCTCACCCGGTCGAGCTACCACGCCCGCCAGTCAGCTGCGGCCGTGGCCGGCGTTGCTCCTAGGGCTGGTGGGGCTGGTGGGGCTGGTAGGGCTGGTGGGGCTGGTAGGGCTGGTGGGGCTGGTGGGGCTGGTGGGGCTGGTAGGGCTGGTAGGGCTGGTAGGGCTGGTGGGGCTGGTGGGGCTGGTAGGGCTGGCGAGGCCGGCGCCAGTGGGCTGGTCGCGGCTGGCGGTGAGGCCGGCGCCAGTGGGGCGGTCGTGGCTGGCGGTGGGGCTGTCGCCGCCGGCGTGGGCGGCGGGTGAGCGCTCAGGTTGATCCGGCGCAGGCGGCCAGGGCTACCCGGATGGACCGGGCCCGACAGGCCATGACCGGTGCCGGCGTCGATTTCCTCCTGCTCTCGCTCGGCGCCGACCTGCCCTGGCTGACCGGCTACCACGCCATGCCGCTCGAGCGCCTGACGATGCTGGTGCTCCCGGCCAACGGCGAGGCCACCCTGGTCGTCCCCCGCCTCGAAGCACCCAGGGTGGCGTCGAGCGAGGGGGACGGCTCGGCCTGGTTCGGCCTGCGGCCGTGGGCCGAGGCTGAGGATCCCGTCGGGATCGTCGCCGGCCTGGTCGGCTCGCCAGGCCCGGGCACCGGCGCCGGGGGCGCCTGCCTAGCCGTGTCGGACCGGACCTGGGCCACCTTCGTCCTGGCCCTGCAGGCGGCCCTGCCCGGCGCACGGTGGCGGCCGGCGTCGGCGGTGACGGCCCCCCTGCGCGCCGTCAAGGATCCCGCCGAGGTGGCCGCACTCGCCGCGGCCTCGGCGGCGGCCGACCGGGTGGCCGAGGCCCTCCTCGGCGGGGAGATCGCCCTGGTGGGACGCTCGGAGAGGGAGGTCTCCGACGACATTGGCAGGCGCCTGGTGGCCGAGGGGCACGACGTCGTCAACTTCGCCATAGTGGGCAGCGGGCCCAACTCGGCCAGCCCCCACCACCAGCCCGGACCTCGGGTGATCGGGCCGCGGGAGCCCGTGGTCTGCGACTTCGGCGGCGCCATGGCCGGGTACTGCTCCGACACCACCCGCACGGTGGTGACCGGGGAGCCCGGACCCGAGCTGGTCGAGCTGTACCAGGTCGTCGAGGCGGCCCAGGCGGCCGCCGTCGCTGCCGCGGCGGTCGGCACCCCGTGCCAGGAGGTCGACCGGGCCGCCCGGGAGGTGATCTCGGCCGGCGGTTATGGTCAATGGTTTGTCCACCGCACCGGGCACGGGATCGGCCTCGAGGAGCACGAAGGTCCCTACATAGTCGAGGGCAACGAGGAGCCGCTGGTCGCAGGCCACGCCTTCTCGGTGGAGCCGGGCATATACCTGCCCGGCCGATTCGGGGCCCGCATAGAGGACATCGTGGTTGCCGGCGCCGGCGGGCCCCGGCCCCTCAACACGACCGACCACTCCCTGCGGGTCGTCGAGGCCTGACACCCACCGACGCTGGGCACCGGGGTCCGAGACAACTCCCTGCGCTCACACGGGAAATCGGGTGGTACTCTACTGTACGGCAGCAGTCACGACGTATGGATATTTGGACGACTATCTAGAACCTGGAAAAAAGCATGTCGAGGAATCTGAGAAGGATATTGGCGCTGGCGGGCTTGGCGGTCACCTTATCCGCCTTGGGAGTGGTTGTCGACCGTCTCGCCGGCAGTAGCCGGGTGATCAGCCCGGTTAGTCTGGCTACTTCGGCTCCAACTACGCTGGCGTCTGTGGGCGGCTCTACGCCATCCGAGAAGGGCCCCGCGCCGGGACCGCCGGTAAGTAATCCAACGGTGGGGCTGGCGCCTAGGGACCCCAACGCCAAGCCGGATGCGTCGTGCCCGCTCAGCGGCGCGGACCTTCGGGAGGGGATAGTCGACTCTACTGGGCACGTGGCCCTGCTGGGAACGCCTAACCTATACACCAGTGCCCTCGTTGTTGTGCCGGGGGGCAAGTATTTTGATAGTGTCTACGCAGGTGCAAACTTCAACGGCACTGCCGGTGAGGTGGTTGTGTGGAAACATTCGGTGGATCCCTGTGCCGTACCCATTAGTGGTGGGTTCGGCAACGGCGTCATGATGGGCTATAATGTCCCGGCTGGATTTGGTATTGCGAGGATCACTGCTATTCAAGCCGGTGCTGTGGTCTTGATCGAGGGGAGCGGCGGTAGTGCGTCCCGTTTTGATGCGGTGTCAGGCCAATTTTCGGAGCCTGGCTTCTCGCCGGCCATTACCCCGTAGGGGGACGTAGCTGGTGACGGGGCTTGGCGAGATTGGTCGGGCGACGTCGCCGGCTGAGGTGTCCCCGGCACGGCGGTGGACCGGTACAGGATCACCGGCCCGGCGGCCCGGCGGCGTCGTCCGCCGAGGCGGGGTCTCCTGGTTAATGGCGGCAAAACGGCGGGCAAGGCTTCTGCTAACTAATGGAGGTTAGAGGACATACCGTAGATACTAAACCTCGGTCTTTCACGCAACCTCCGCCAGGGCGGGTTTTCGCTGTGCTGAGGGTTCCCGAGAGTAGTTCGGAGGCCAGATGCGGACGCTCTCTGCCCCGCCGGGCGAGTGCAGCGGAGTTCTGG
>JBOGGP010000269.1:0-3493 GCA_050744105.1 Acidimicrobiales bacterium | reverse complement strand
CGCCACCAGCCAGTAGCCGCCGCCGTCAGGGGAGGCGGCCATGGCCACGATCGGCTGGTTGAGGTGGGATCCCCCCTTGGAGCCGTAGAAGCCGGCGTCGCCGAAGTTGAATATCCCCCCGTCGGAGGCCACCAGCCAGTAGCCCCGGCCATCGGCGGTGGCGGCCATGCCCACGATCGGCTGGTTGAGGTGGGATCCCCCCTTGGAGCCGTAGAAGCCGGCGTCGCCGAAGTTGAATATCCCCCCGTCCGATGCCGCCATGCGGTAACCACGACCGTCGGGGTCGGCAGCCAGGGCGACGATGGGCTGGTTGAGCGGGCGGCCCCGCAGACCGCCCAGGTTGACCGTGCCAAAGTTGTACAGGCCGCCGTCGCTGGCCGCCGTCCAGTACCCGACGGCGACGGCCGGCGACGGCTTGACCGCCGGGGACGACGGCAGCGCCGGGCCGGCGGCGGCCGCACCCAGGGCGCCAGCGCCCTGGGATCCGTGGCCGGCGGCCGCCGGGCCCGCCGCCGACGGCGTCACGGGCATCCCGACGAGGCTCCCGGCCAGGGCCGCCACAGTGGCCAGCCTGGCCAGGATCGATCTGGTCAAGACGTCCCGCACCCGCTTGCCGACCACGCTAGACACCTCCGCACCCCCGGGTGGACAATGGGATGGTAGCGGGCCCGGCGGGCTGGTGTCGGTCACCTTGGCCAGTCCCGGCCGGGTGTCAGGGCCTAGCGGACGGCCCCGTGCCGGCGGCGGCGCCTGGCGGCTCCGTGCCGGCGGCGCCTGGCGGCTCCGTGCCGGCGGCGGCGCCTGGCGGCCCCGTGCCCCGGTGGTTGGTGCCCACCTGGTCGAGGAGGCGGCGCAGCGCCTCCCGGCGCTGGGCCTTGAGCTGGCGGCGAGCGTCGGGGCCGGCGGCCCCCGGCTGCACCTGCAGCGACAGGTACGTAAGCCCGCCGATCGGTATGGGCAGCCAGAAGTTGACCAGCCGGTAGGCCAGCACGCCGAGGATGGCCACGCCACGTGGCGTGCCGAAGCCGACCAGGGTGGAGGTGAGCACAGTCTCGACGACCCCGAGGCCGCCAGGGGTGACGGGGATGGCGGCCAGCACGTTGGCCAGCCCGTAGGCGACCAGGAGGCCGTCGGGGTTGACCCAGTGGCCGAAGGCCCCGACGAAGACAAACAGCGAGGCGGCGTCGAGGAGCCAGTTGAGGGCGGCCCAGACCACCGCCCGTACCAGCACCCGGGGCTCCTTGGCCAGCTCGGCCACCCGGTCGGCCATCTGGTGGAACAACCGGGGGAGGGTCGCCTCGTCGACGTAGGGCAGCCGGCGGCCCACCCGGGCGACCAGGCTGGCGGCCCTCTCCTCACCCCGGGTGAGCAGCAGGACGAGGGCGCTGAACGCCCCGAGCAGGACCACTCCCACCAGCGCAGCCGAGGCGTAGACGGGCGAGAAGCCGAAGATGGGGATGGAGACGACCAGGGCCAGCCAGAAGACGGCGTTGAGCACCAGGGCCGAGCCCAGCCCCTGGGTGGCCAGGGCGAAGCCGACCTCCGGCCCGGCCACGCCGGCCTGGGTCAGCAGGCGGTAGCCAAGGGGCGAACCGGCCGCCGTCCCTCCCGGCACGCAGTGGCTGACGGCCAGGGTGGTGAGCTGGATGCGCATGACGGTGCCTATGCCGGGGTCGGACCGGGCGGGCAGCACCGCCCGGGTCACCTGGGCGTAGGCAAAGAGGGCGCTGGCCTCGAGCACCAGGCCCAGCAGCAGCCAACCCAGGCTGACCCCGCCGACCAGGTGGATGGCCTGGCGGGAGCCGGCGATCTGGGGCAGCACCAGGTACTCGACGATCAGGAGCATGATCCCGAGGCGGGCCAGGTGCCGCACCGGCCTGGGGATGGCATCGCGCCAGCGCCGCCACCGCGACCGGGTCCTGGCCTCGGCGCCGCCGCGCTGGTCTGGCGGGGCCACGTCGCTGGTGGTCACCGCGGCGCCGGCGGAGCCGGCCCCGGGCTACGGTCGTATTCGGCGCCTGGCCGGCGGGGGCTACGGTCGTAGTCGGCGCCTGGCCGGCGGGGGCTACGGCTGGGCAAGCCCGTCGCCCAGCGTGGCCATCTGGTCGCGCAGGGCCCGCAGGGCCCGTCCCCGGTGTGAGATCGAGTGCTTGATCCCGGGGTCCTCGGCCGCCAGCTCGGCGAAGGTGCGCCCGCCTCCCTCGTCAGGCACAAAGACGGCGTCGTAGCCGAAGCCTCCTGACCCGGCCGGCCTCTCGGCGATGCGTCCCATGACCTGGCCCTCGGCCACCACCTCCCCCGCCCCCGGGGCAGCGGCGACCACGACGGTGCAAAACCGGGCCCGGCGCGCCGGGCCCCCTTTCCCCTCCAGCTGCCCGAGCAGCTTGGCCACGTTGTCGGCGTAGGTGGCGCCCGGCCCCGCCCACCGGGCCGACATCACCCCGGGTGCGCCGCCCAGGGCCTCGACCTCCAGCCCGGTGTCGTCGGCTATGGCCGGCCGGCCGGTGGCCCCGGCGACGGCCCACGCCTTGAGGCGGGCGTTGGCCAGCAGGGTGGCACCGGTCTCGGCCACCTCGGGAAGGCCAGCCGGTCGCCGGACAAGGTCGACGGAGCCTCCCAGGATGGCGGCCATCTCCTCGGCCTTGTCCGGGTTGGCCGTGGCCAGAACCCATTCCATCAGACCCGAGGAGCCGGCGGGGTGGCCAGCACAGCCGCCTGGTCGGCCAGGAGCGACTCTATCCCGCTCGCCGCCAGGTCGAGCAGGGCGTCCAGCTCGGGGCGCGAGTACGGGGCATCCTCGGCCGTGCCCTGGATCTCGACGAAGCCGCCGGCACCGGTCATGACCACGTTCATGTCGGTGGCCGCCCGACGGTCCTCGCTGTAGTCGAGGTCGAGCAGCGCCCGGCCGGCGACGATGCCCACCGAGACGGCGGCACAGGCGTCGCCCAGGGGGTGGGAGGCCACCCGGCCGCCGGCCTGGAGCCGGCTCAGGGCGTCGTGGAGGGCGACGTAGGCCCCGCAGATGCTCGCCGTCCTGGTGCCCCCGTCGGCCTGGAGGACGTCGCAGTCCACCGTCACCTGCACCTCCCCCAGCGCGCCGAGGTCGGTCACCGCTCGCAGCGACCGCCCGATGAGCCGTTGGATCTCCTGGGTCCGCCCCGACTGCCTGCCCCTGGTCGCCTCCCGCCCCACCCGCTCGGGCGACGAGCCGGGCAGCATCGAGTACTCGGCGGTGACCCAGCCCTTCTTGGCCCCCCGCAGCCAACGGGGCACCTCCTCCTCGACCGAGGCGGTGCACAGCACCGCGGTGCGCCCCATCCGGACCAGGACCGACCCGGGTGCGAAGACGGTGTAGTCCCTCGTGAACGAGACCGGGCGCAGCTCGCCGGGTGCCCGGCCGTCGGCCCGGGCAGGCTCCCCGGCGACCGCCGCCGCCCCCGACGCCCCCCGGCCGCCGGCGGCGAGGCCGATGTTGCCCGGCCCGGTCCCAGGG
>JBOGGP010000268.1:0-3497 GCA_050744105.1 Acidimicrobiales bacterium | reverse complement strand
CGGCGCCCGCCGAGATACCCATGGGGTGGCCGATCGTCCCCCCGCCGAACTGCAGCACGACGTCCTCCCCCAGGTAGTCCAGCAGCTGGTGCATCTGGCCGGCGTGGATCCCGCCTGACGCCACCGGCATGACCCCGGGCATCGACGCCCAGTCCTGGTCGAAGTAGATGCCCTGGACCGGGTTGGCCGGCACGTGTCCGAGGCGCAGGGTGTTGTAGTAGCCCTGGATGATGTTGGGGTCGCCTTCCAGCTTGCCCACCACCGTGCCCGAGTGGATGTGGTCCACGCCGAGCAGCCGGCACCACTTGGCCAGCACCCGGAAGTTGACGCCGTGGTTTTTCTGGCGGGAGTAGGTGGCGTAGCCGGCCCGGTGCAGGTGCAGGATCAGGCCATTCTTGCGGGACCACTTCGACATCGACGTCATGGCCGTGAACCCCACGGTCAGGTCCATCATGATGATGACGCTGCCGATCTCCTTGGCGAACTCGGCCCGCTCGTACATGTCCTCCATGGTCGCCGCGGTGACGTTGAGGTAGTGGCCCTTGACCTCCCCCGTCGCCGCCTGGGCCCGCTGCACACCCTCGATCGAGTACAGGTAGCGGTCCCGCCAGCGCATGAAGGGCTGGCTGTTGATGTTTTCGTCGTCCTTGGTGAAGTCGAGGCCGCCGCGCAGGGCCTCGTAGACCACCCGCCCGTAGTTGCGGGCCGACAGGCCCAGCTTGGGCTTGGTGGTGGCTCCGAGGAGGGGCCGGCCGTACTTGTTGAGGTACTCGCGCTCCATGACGATGCCATGCGGGGGGCCCTGGAACGTCTTGACGTAGTGGGTGGGGATCCGCATGTCCTCCAGGCGCAGGGCCCTGAGGGCCTTGAAGCCGAAGACGTTGCCGATGATCGACGACGTCAGGTTGGCGATCGAGCCCTCTTCGAACAGGTCGATGTCGTATGCGATGAGCGCGATGTACTGGTTGTCGCTGTTGGGGACGGGGGTGACCGAGTAGGCCTTGGCCTGGTAGTGGCTGTGGGCGGTCAGCCGGTCGGTCCAGACCACCGTCCAGGTGGCCGTGGAGGACTCGCCGGCCACCGCCGCGGCCGCCTCCACCGGGTCCACGCCGGCCTGGGGCGTGATGCGGAAGGCACACAGGATGTCCGTGTCCTTGGGGACGTAGTCGGCGTCCCAGTAGCCCATCTTGGCGTAGGGGATCACCCCTGCGGCCCAGCGATCGATCTTGCCGTCGGCCTGCTTGCCGTTGTCCTGTTCTGCCATCCTCAGCTCCTTGTTTGCCTGACCCCCATCTTGCCCCCGATCCCATCATCTGTCTATTAGGAATCTACCGATAGATCATCGGGCTTCTCATATGTGTTTGGGAAGGAGGCACCGGGACGGGAGGGAGGCACCAGGAGGGGAAAGGGGTCCTCTGCCGTGGACGCCCAGAGCCGGCGCCGGAGAGCTGGACGAGCTGTTTGGAGGAGCTACGAGGAGCCGTCTGGAACTGGAGAGGCGGATCGGCCGACGGGCCGACCGGCCGACCGGCGGACCGGGCGGACGTCTCGGAGTTTTGGACGCTTTTCGCCGTTTGGACGCTTTCGACCGTATTCGATCACGATCCGTCCAAAACGCCAGATCCGTCCGTTACTCGGGTGCCGGGGGCCCACCTGGACCGACTGCGACCTGGACCGACTGCGACCTGGACCGACTGCGACCTGGACCGACTGCGACCTGGACCGACTGAGGGTGACGGGCCGGGTAGACTGGAGACGTGTCGCGTTTCGCTCCAGCAGAGTCCTGAGTTGCGTCCTGGGCTACGGGGTCCAGGGTCACTGGTAGTGGATGCTCGACGATTGCTCGGTCTGCTCGGTCGGCTCGGTCTGGCGGTCCTGACCGTCTCGGTCACGCTCGGCGCGTGCGGGACCGGACCGGCTCGGCAAGTAGTGAGCAACTGTGGCGACCCGTTCCCAACTGTGCACGTGGGGGGCCAGGTGGTGGGAACTGGAGGCTGCGCCGGCGTCATCACCAGCCCCACCGAGATCGTTATCTCACGAGGCGAGCAATTCTGGGTCGGGCCCACGGTCGAGGATCCGTCCGGGCGCTCACTCGTGCCGCTCCTGCGGTCAGAAGAGCCGGCTGTGGTGGCCCATGTGTCGGGCTCCAAGACCATGGCCACCTACGCCGGCCGCTCCGAGGGGACTGCCACCCTTGTCACCTCGACACGCCGGTGCGACGAGCCAGGCAAGGAGGCTCCGGTTCCGACGTTGGTCGCTGACTGCCCCGTGTTGCTCGTCCGGGTCACGGCGGGGGCATGAGGCCCTTTGACAAGGGGGTCATAAGGGTGAGCGAACGGATCCACGGTAGGTCATAGGTCTTGCCAGATGGGTTGGGAGTGGGAGCTAGCCTCCGAACGTGACGCCCAACCAGCTGCGGACCTTCGTGGCCGTCGCCGACGCCGGCTCGGTCCGCGAGGCGGCGGAGAGGCTGTACGTCAGCCAGCCGGCCGTCTCCACGGTGCTGGCCGGCCTGCAGGCCGACCTGGCGGTCAAGCTGGTGGAGCGGGAGGGCCGGGGACTTCGCCTCACGCCAGCCGGGCAGGTCCTCGCCGGCTACGGCCGCAGGCTCCTCGGGCTGTGGGACGAGGCCCGGGTGGCGACCGTGGCCAGGGCCGACCCCGAGCAGGGCCGGCTCCGCCTGGCCGCGGTGACCACCGCGGGGGAGTACGTGGTCCCCCCGCTGCTGGCCAGCTTCCGGCGGCTCCACCCTGGGGTGGAGGTGATCCTGGAGGTGGGCAACCGCCGGCGCCTGTGGGACCTGCTCGAGCACGGGGGCGCCGACCTGGGCGTGGGCGGCCGGCCGCCGCTCGGTGGGCGCCTGGTGACCAGGGCAGTGGCCGACAACGAGCTGGTGGTGGTGAGCGCGCCGGCTGGTGACGCGGCCGGCGAGGCCGCGGCCGGCGGTTCTCGGGACGGGCCGGGCGGTTTTCGGAACGGGCCGGGCGGTTCTCGGGACGGCCCGGGCGGTTCTCGGGACGGGCCGGGCGGTTCTCGGGACGTGTCGGTGGGGCAGCTGGCGGGGCGGACCTGGCTGGTGCGCGAGCCGGGCTCGGGGACCCGCTCCACCGCCGACGAGCTGCTCGACGAGCTGGGCATCTCCCCCGCCCGGCTCACCCTCGGGTCCAACGGGGCCATCCGGGAGTCAGCGATCGTGGGCCTGGGCATCGCCCTGGTGTCGCGGGCAGCCGTGGAGCGGGAGTTGGAGGAAGGGAGCCTGGAGGAGTGGAGGGCCGCCCCCCTGCCCATGCGCCGGAGCTGGCACCTGGTGGCCAGGGGCGGCGAGGACCTGCCGGACACGGCGGCTCTCTTTGCCGACCACATGCTTGGCGTCGGCGTCGGCGTCGGCGTCGGCGGCAGGTCGGCGTGGGTCGGTCGGTCCGGGTCGTGAGCAGGCGCCGGGGCCGGCCTGGCCCGGGCGGTCCCGACCCCGCCGCCGCCGCGCCGCCCACCGCCGC
>JBOGGP010000267.1:0-3519 GCA_050744105.1 Acidimicrobiales bacterium | reverse complement strand
GCATGGGGCCGGCGGGGCATGGGGCCGGCGGGGCATGGGGCCGGCGGGGCATGGGGCCGGCGGGGCGTGGAGCCGGCGCCCGGCGCCGGCTGGCTGCGTGGCGCATATTGCACAAATGCGCGCTACTTTTTTCGGAAGGGAGGGTATCGCGCATTTGCGCTCACCGGCGGCACACAAATGCGCGGTACCCTACGTTCGAAAAATAGTGACGCGCATTTGTGCATGCCGCCCCACGCCCGACCGGCCCGCCCCACGCCCGACCAGCCCCCCCCACGCCCGACCGGCCCGCCCCACGCCCGACCAGCCCCCCCACGCCGGCGGCCAGCCCCCCACGCCGGCGGCCAGCCCCCCCACGCCGTCCCCAGCCCCCCACGCCGGCCCCAGCTCGGGCCGGTCAGGGCCGTACGAGGGCGGCCAGGAGCGCCTGGAGCTTGAGCTGGGTCTCGGCCAGCTCGGCGGCGGGATCTGAGTCGGCCACCACGCCCACGCCGGCGTAGATGCTGGCGCTCGGCCCCCTGAGACGGGCGGAACGGATGCCCACCGCCCATGCCCCGTCGCCCCGGTGGTCCATCCAGCCCACCGGACCGGCGTAGGGGCCCCGGTCGAAGCCCTCTGCCCGGCGCAGGTGGTCCAGGGCGGCGAGGGTCGGAGTGCCGGCCACTGCCGGCGTGGGGTGTACGCGGGCCACCAGCTCCAGGACCGAGGGGAGGGGCGACGGGCGCAGGTGGCCGACGAGGGGGGTGGCCAGGTGGGACACGTTGCGCAGGGCCAGGATCTCGGGGCGGTCCGGCACCTCCAGGCGGTCGCAGAGGGGACCGAGGGCGCCGGCCAGCTCGTCGATCACCAGCCGGTGCTCGCCCCGCTCCTTGGCGGAGTCGACCAGGCCGGCCACCAGGCGCTCGTCGGCCTCGTGGTCACCGCTGCGGGCCACCGTGCCGGCCAGGGGCAGGGACCTCACGGTGGTGCCGTCCCGCTCTACCAGCAGCTCGGGGCTGGCCCCGACGAACCCCCCGACGTGGAAGATCATGCATGCCGGGTACAGGGCCAGCAGCCGGTCGAGGACGTCGGGGACCACGAAGTCACGGTTGGCCAAGATGTCCACCCGGCGGGCCAGGACCACCTTGGCCAGCTCGCCGCCCCTTATGGCGGCGACGGCGCCCTCGACCAGCTGGCGCCAGCCGGCATGCGCCATGGCCGGGACCAGGTCGAAGCGGTCGGGCGGCTCCCCGGCTGGACCGCCCGCCTCCAGGGCGGCCACGGTCTCGTGGATCCCGGCTGGGGTGGCCGTCGACGGCGCTCCCGGCCCCGACGCCGGCGCGACCGTCGTCAACCACGCCCTGTCGTCGGCCCGGCCGACGATCCAGCGGGGCACGACCAGCGAGGCGGGGGCGGCCCGCTCGAAGGCCAGGGCGCCTAACGCCACCGGCCCGCAGCCGGCCAGGCCGACGTGGTCCTCGGTCGGGATCGAGCCCAGCACCTCGACCACCCCGGCCACGTCGCCGCCGTCCAGTCCGGTGGGGAGCTCGATGCGCAGGGCCACGCCCACGCCAGCCAGACCGGCCCTCTGCCGCGTCCACAGGACGCCACCCGGCCGGCCCCCGATCGAGGCGAGGTCCGGGATCCGCCCCAGGGGCAGCGTCCTGGCCACCAGGGCGCCGGTGGGACTGCCGGAGCCGATCGGGAGGCGGCTCACCGCCCCCGCCGCGCTCAGCGGGGGTCTCCTGCACCCGGAGGGGACGCCGACCGGGTGGCGGTGAACAGCTGGGTGATGCCCCCGCTGAGCGCCACCCGCTCCACCGCCCCGAAGCCGGCCACCTCCAGGAGGCCGATCAGCTGGGCCGCCGGCGGCAGGTACGACACCGACCTGGGCAGGTAGCGGTAGGCCGCCGGGTCGGAGAGAGCGGCGCCGATGCGGGGGACGGCCTGGTCGAGCCACAGGCGGTGGCCGGCCCGGAGCAGCGGGCTGGTGGGGCGGGAGACGTCGAGCAGGGAGATCCGCCCCCCGGAGCGGATGGCGCCGGCCAACTCGGTGAAAAGGGGCGGCAGGGCGACGAAGTTTCGCAGGGCGAAGCCGCTCACCGCGCCGTCGAGGCAGGCGGGGGCGAAGGGCATGGTCAGGGCGTCGCCGAGCACCAGTGGCGCCGGGGTCCTGGCGTGGTGGAGCATCCCGGCGGACATGTCGATGCCCACGGGCTGGTAGCCGGCGCCGGCCAGCACCCGGCACAGGTCGCCGGTGCCGCACGCCACGTCCAGCACCCGGGAGCCGGCGGGCAGGGTGAGGCAGGCGACGGCGTGGCGGCGCCACGAGCGGTCGAGGCCCAGGGTCATCACCCGGTTGACCAGGTCGTAGCGGGGAGCGATGGTGTCGAACATGGCCCGCACGGCGCGGGCCTTTTCCTCCCCCTGGGGCAGGGGCTCGCCCGCAGGCCGTGCCCTGCGGGCACGCCGATCCCCGGTCAGCGGAACCAGATTCTCTTGTACTCCCGGCTCTGGGGGTGCAGCAGGAGGGCGACCAGGGCCACCTGGAAGATGAGGCCCACGATGCTGGCCGCCGCCAGGTAGATCACGAGGACCCCCAGGAGGGCGACGGAGACCACCACGGCCAACCAGTAGCCCCACTTCTTCTCGTTGGCGATGCCCCACCCGGAGAGGGCCTGGAGGGCCACGAAGATCAGGCCCAGCGGGATGAGAGGACCGGCTGATTGGAAGACGAGATCGAAGACGGCGTTGACGTAGAGGAGGAGCGTGGCGATCATGAGGGTCTGGGGCTGCGTGCGGTCGAGCCAACGGCTGGCGGGCATCTGCTCAGTCTGGCACCGGATGGCGGCCCGTCACTACCGGGGCCCCGAGGCCAGCGCTGGGGCCGGGCCCCGACCGGCCAGCTGACCGCACGCCGCGGCCACGTCCGTGCCCCGGTTGGCCCGGACCGTGGCGTTGACCCCGAGGGTGCCCAGCTCGGCGCCGAACTGGCGCACCCGATGCGGCGGGCTCCCTCCGCCGGCGTAGCCGGGGGTCGGATTGAGGGGGATGAGGTTGACGTGCGCCCTCAGCCGCCGGGCCAGGACGGCCAGCTCCCCGGCGTCGGCGCGACGGTCGTTCAGCCCGTCGATCATGGCCCACTCGAGGCTCAGGCGGCGCCCGCTGGCGACCAGGTACTGCTCGCAGGCCGACACCAGGGCGCCGATCGGGTAGCGCCGGTTGACCGGAACCAGCCTGTCGCGCAGGGTGTCGTTGGCAGCGTGGAGGGACACGGCCAGGTTGACCGGCAGGGCCTCGGCGGCCAGGCGGCGTATCCCCGGGACGATGCCGACGGTCGAGACGGTGATGTGGCGGGCCGACAGGCCCACGTCGGCGTGGATGCGGGAGATGGCCGCCCACACCCGGTCGTAGTTGGCCAGCGGCTCGCCCATGCCCATGAACACCACGTTGGTGAGCCGGCGACCGCGGCCGGCGCCGGGGGTGCGGGCCTCGGTCGTGGCTACCCCTGTTGCGGAGCCGCCGGCCGCCGAGACGTGGCGG
>JBOGGP010000266.1:0-3573 GCA_050744105.1 Acidimicrobiales bacterium | reverse complement strand
CAACCTTGTGGTTCAGGAGTATGGCCTGTGTCCGCCGGCGCCGGCACCTGACGCGGCCTCTCTCGCTGAGCAGTTCTGGCGCCAGATTCCGCTGCCCGTGCCGAGACCGACGATCCCGCCTGGCTCCGCCATTAGTGGCCTGCCGGCGTACCTGGTCACCAACGGGACGGTCTCGCCGCCGGCCTACAGCGAGACCACTGTTCTCGGGCCCCTCTCCGTGGCGGCCTCCGGCAGCTATTCGGTCGATTGGGGCGACGGAGCCAGCTCGGGCCCGTTTGCCTCCGAGGGTCAGCCCTACCCGAGTGGCAACATCGCTCACACCTACGATGTGGTTGGTAGCTACACGGTGACAGTCACCGAATCCTGGATCGCTCACTGGCAGCTTGGGGCGGCGTCCGGCGACTTGGCGCAGCTTCAGACCCAGGCCAGGATCCCGAGTCTTGCAGTGGGCCAGGTGCAGGCCGTCATCACGGGCTGAGGATCACTCCGCGGCACCGGCGAGGCCTTCGTGAGCCTGTCGGGGGGAGGGGCAGAGGTGGACGTCCTTGGCCGCCAGGACGTGGGCGACGGCGTCGTCGAGTCGCTCAACCGGCAGCCGCCCCGATCTGACTGCTTCTACGATGGCGGTGTCGAGTCGCGAGACAGTGTTGGCCACGGGCCTGCCGACCGGCGACGGGGTCGGGGACGGAGCCGGGACGGCTCCCCAGAGGACCATGTCGGATCCGGCGGCGATCGAGTCGACGGCGGCGGTCTCCAGGCTGTAGCCGGCCTGGCTGATGGCGGCGGCTGAGAGGCTGTCAGTCATGACCAGGCCAGTGAATCCGAGTTGGTTGCGGAGCAGGCCGTCGATGACAGCCGAGGACAGTGATGCCGGCTGGGAGGTGAGGCCGGGAACCATGGCGTTGGAGATCATGACCGAGGGCGCACCTGCGGCGATGGCTGCTTCGAAGGGCAGGAGGCCGCCGGTTCGCAGCGTGGCGATCGGGAGTGTGGCCGCCGACCCGTAGTCGGTGTTGGTCTGTGAGCCTCCGAGACCGGGGAAATGCTTGACCACAGGCATGACGCCGCCGGCCCGAAGACCCTGGAGCATGGCGATCCCGTAACGTCCGGCGACTGCCGGTGACGGGCTAAAGGACCGCAGGCCATCGGGGTTCTTGGGGCTCGGGCCGGCGCGGCCGTCCACGTCGAGGACGGGAGCGAGGTCCACGTTCACGCCCAGCAGCCGCATCTGGCGCCCGACGCTCGCGGCAAGGGCCCGGGCCCCAGCCGGGCTCGTGGTGGCTGCAAGGAGCCGGGCCCACGGCATCGGCGGGACCGCTCCCGCCAAGCGCTGGACCCCTCCACCCTCCTCGTCGGCCATCACGAGTGGGGCCGGGTCGGCTCTCGATGCCATCTCGCGGTAACGGATCTTGGCAGCCAGATCCGCCGGGGGTGCTGCGTTACCCAGGAAGAGGATGCCGCCTACCCCGCCGGCCAGCTCTGTTCCTGCTATGTCCATGTCGAAGTCCACGACTGGGGCCACCAGCACTTGCGCCGCCCGGCGGGCAAGAGGCCACGTGGCGACGACGCTCCGGTTGGAGCATTCCCTCCCGGAGGATGGCGCTGTCGAGGTCGGGCTCGCCGCCCGGGGAGAGGGTCGGCTGGTACTGGTCACGGTAGTCGTGGCCCGGTCGGCCGTGGCCCCCCGCGTCCCCGGCCCTCCACCGCAGCCAGATGCCACGAGGCTTGCGGCCAAGCAAAGCGCGCCACTCGGTCCGAGCCGGGGGTGGGTGCCGGACCGTGGCCGCGACTCCAGGCGCCTGCTGCCCACGCCGGAACCGTACCAGCCGTGGGTCGGCCGGCCGGCCGGAGCTGTACGCCCACGGCGGGCGGGCCGCTGGTCACGGACTGGGCGTCGCGCCCAACTGATCGGCTCGACGAGCACAACGCTGGAAGGATGGACGCCGGGTGGGGTGAAGCTTGCTGACAGCGCAACCCGTCCGGTGCTGCGAGCCGGGTCGTTTGGACGGATCCAGCCGTTTGGACGGATCGCGCCGCTATGGCGTCGAAAACGTCCAAACGGTTGAAAACGTCCAAAACTGCGGTGCCAACAAGGGCTCGCCGGCGGCCTGGAGGCCGCCCCCCGGCACCGAGGCTGATTCGGGGCCCGCCGGCCGCCAGCAGGCCTGAAACCGTGGGCCGTCGGCGGCCAGCAGGACCGTTTTGCCGTGACAGCGGGGGTTGCCGGCGGCCAGCAGGACTAGGCAGCACGTCCCGGCGATCCCCAACCCGGCGATCCCCAACCCGGCGATCCCCAACCCGGCGACCCCGACCCGGCGATCCCCGACCCGGCGATCCCCGACCCGGCGATCCCCGACCCGGCGATCCCCGACCCGGCGATCCCCCAACCTGACCCCGGGCACCTCGCCCCCGGGCACCGGCCCCCGGGCGCCTGGCCCGGAGTCACGTTCAGGCGCTGCGGGGGTCGGGAGCCTCGGTGTCGATGTCGTAGCGCCGGAGGGCCTCGCCGACCTCCTCCGGTTTGGCGTCGCCCAGGGCCCGCAACCCGTCGAGCACCGCGATCACGACATTGGCGGCATCGGTCTCGAAGTGTCGGCGCAGGGCCTCCCGGGTGTCCGACCGGCCGAAGCCGTCGGTGCCGAGAGGGGTAAAAGACCCAGGTACCCACCGCGCCACCTGGTCGGGGACCGCCTTCATGAAGTCGGTCACGGCCACGATCGGTCCCTCGCCGGCGCTCAGGGAGTCAGTCACGTAGGGCACCCTTGGCGCATCCTCGGGGTGAAGGCGGTTCCAGCGCTCGACGGACAGCGCGTCCTCCCGGAGGGCCTTGTAGCTGGTGACGCTCCAGAGCTCGGCGGCGACGTCGTGGTCGGCGGCCAGCAGCCGCTGCGCCTCCTTGGCGGCCTGGCAGGCGGTGCCGCTGAAGAGGATGGTGGCTCGCCGGCGTGGCCCGGGTGGCGCCTCGGCAAAGCGGTAGAGCCCCCTGAGGATCCCCTCGTCGGAGCCCGGGGGCTTCGCCGGCATTGGGTAGTTCTCGTTGTAGAGGGTCAGGTAGTAGAAGATGTCCTCCGGGCTCTCGCCGTACATCCGCGTGATACCGTCGGCCACGATGGTGGCCGTCTCGTAGGCGAAGGCGGGGTCATAGGCCATGAGGTTGGGCACGGTGGTGGCCAACAGCAAAGAATGCCCGTCGTCGTGTTGCAGGCCCTCGCCGAGCAGGGTGGTACGGCCGGCGGTCGCACCGAGGAGGAAGCCCCGGCCCCGCATGTCGGCCAGGGCCCAGATCAGGTCACCTACCCGCTGGAAGCCAAACATCGAGTAGAAGATGAAGAACGGGATCATGGGCTGGCCGAATGCCGCATATGCCGTCCCGGCGGCGGTGAAGTCGGCCATCCCGCCGGCCTCGGAGATGCCCTCCTCCAGGATCTGGCCTTCCTTGGACTCCGTGTAGGAGAGCATCAGCTTGGAGTCGACCGGGTCGTAGAGCTGACCCAGGGGCGCGTAGATCTTGACCTCTTTGAAGAGGGCGTCGAGTCCGAAGGTACGGGCCTCGTCGGGGATGATCGGCACGAC
>JBOGGP010000265.1:0-3580 GCA_050744105.1 Acidimicrobiales bacterium | reverse complement strand
CCAGGCCGAAGATGTAGGGACCGTAGGCCCCGTTCGGGTCGTCGGGCCGGACCAGCTCCCACAGGTAGGTGCGATCCCCCGGCGTGGCCGTGCCCGCCGAGCCCACCGCGGCCGGCGTGGTGAGCACCGTGGTCGACCCGTCGAGGACGGTGAGGGTGCGGGCGCCCAGGTCGACCATCACCGAGTAGGGGGTCCAGGTGAGGGACGCGCCGGCACCCGGGATCCACCCGGTGGAGCCGTTGGGCCTCACCGGCAACTCGACGTCCAACCACCCGCTGGTGCCGGGGGCCCCGACCACCGCCAGCACCTGGGCGGTGCCGAACGGGTTGGTGGCGCCCAGGTGGCCGGCGGCCGGGCCGCCCGGGGTGGCCGACCAGGGCGTGGGCTGGGCCAGGGTAACGATCCAGCCGGTGGTGGGCTCCGCCGGGGGCGAGCCCCCGCCCGGGGACGGCGCCGGCGGCGGCGACGGGGCCACCGCGACCACGGCGTGGCCGGTGCCCCCCTCCCCCGGGCGCCCCCGGTGGGACACGGCGAAGGCGGCCATCCCCACCACGGCGGCGGCCAGGACCGCCCCGGCCACCCGGGCCCGCCGACCCACCCTCGGCCCGCCCACCCCTGAGTCTCGGCCCACCCCTGAGTCTCGGCCCACCCCTGAGTCTCGGCCCACCCCTGAGTCTCGGCCCACCCAGCTATATTGCCAGCAACGGGTACTGGCTAGGGTCCAGCCATCACCACCGAGCCCGTCCGAGAGGGCGTCCGGCCACTCCGACCCCCAGTGCGCAAGACCGGCCCGCTTCGGGCTGGCCCGCCTCGCCCTGGCCCGCTTCGCCCTGGTCCGCCGCGGGCTGGCCCGCCACGGGCTGGCACCGTGTGGCGGGAGGTGGCGGTGATCGTGGCGTTCTACGCCGCATACACCGTGGTGCGCGATCTCCACGCCACGGCCGGCGGGCTGGCCGAGGCCACCGCCCACGCCGTCGACCTGGTCCGGGTGGAGCGCGCCGTCGACCTGTTCCACGAGCAGTGGCTCCAGCACCAGGTCGTCGGCTGGAAAGGCTTCGTCGAGTTCTGGAACAGCTACTACGGCACCGTCCACTTCCTGGCCGTCGCCTTTGTCCTCGTCGTCCTCTACACCCGGGACCGGGCCCGCTACCAGCGGTGGCGAAACATCCTGGCCCTCACCACCGGCCTGTCCCTGGTCGGCTTCGCCCTGTTCCCGGTGGCCCCGCCCCGGCTGCTGCCGGCGAGCTACCACTTCGTCGACACCCTGGCCCACTTCGACGGGGTGTGGAACTTCTCCCACGGCCCCATCGCCCGGGCCTCCAACCAGTACGCGGCCATGCCCAGCCTCCACAGCGCGTGGTCGACGTGGTGCGCGCTGGCGGCGATGCCCCTCGTCCGGCCCCGCTGGGCCCGGTGGCTGGTGGCCTCGTACCCGGTGGTGACGCTGTTCGGCATCGTCGTCACCGGCAACCACTACTTCGTCGACGCCGCCGCCGGCGCCGGCGTGGTCGCCCTCTCCTGGGCCCTGGCCCGCCTCGTAGCCGGCCCGCCGGACGCCGCCGTCACCGGGTCCGCCGGCGGCGCCGGGGGGCCGGTGGCGGCGCAGAGCAGGAATAGCCTCCGCACCTGATTTACCCTCGACGGGCAATGACCTCGCCGATCGCTACCGCCCCGGCCTCGGTGGCCGGGGTGGCCACCGCCGTGAACCACCGCATCGCCCAGGCCCTCGACGCCGACGCCGCCCGCTGGACCACGCTCGACACCGACCTGGGGGTCCCTCTCGGGGCCCTGCGGACGCTGGTGCTGGCCGGCGGCAAGCGCCTGCGCCCGGCCTTCTGCTACTGGGCATTCGTGGGCGCCGGCGGGGATCCGTCGTCGTCGATGGTGATCGACGCCGGCGCCGCCCTGGAGCTGCTCCACGTCTTCGCCCTCATCCACGACGACGTCATGGACGGCTCCTGCCGGCGCCACGGCCAGGAGACCCTCCACCGCCGCTTCGCCAGGCTGCACAGCGTCGCCGGCTGGCAGGGCACCAGCGAAGCCTTCGGCCAGGGCGTGGCCGTCCTGATGGGCGACCTGGCCCACGTCTACGCCGACCTGCTGATGGCCGGGGCGCCGGCGCCCGCCTTCGGGGTGTTCAACGAGCTTCGCCTCGAGGTGATCGTCGGCCAGTACCTGGACCTGCTCGGCGGCGCCACCCGCAGCGCCGACCCCGGCCTGGCCCGGCGCATCTGCCAGTACAAGACGGGCAAGTACACCGTCGAGCGCCCCCTGCACCTGGGGGCCGCCCTGGCCTCCCCCTGGCAGCTGGCCGAGCTGGCCGAGCCCCTCTCCGCCTACGGCCTGCCCCTGGGCGAGGCCTTCCAGCTCAAGGACGACCTGCTCGGCTGCTTCGGGGATCCCCTGGTGACGGGCAAGCCGGTGGGAGACGACCTGCGGGACGGCAAGCCCACCATGCTCATGGCCCTGGCCCGGGGCGCGGCCAGCGGGGCCGGCCTGGAGATGCTCGAGGCCCGCCACGGCGCCCCCGACCTGTCGGCCGCCGAGGTGGCCGACATGCTGGCCGTCATCGAGGCCAGCGGGGCCCGCCGCCGCCTCGAGGCGGTGGTCGAGGGCCTCGTCGCCGATGCGGTGGAGGCCGCCGCCGCCCTCCCCCTGGACGAGCCGGCCCGCGCCGCCCTGACCGACATGGCCCACTACGTCGCCGGCCGGGACCACTGATGCGGGTGACGGTGATCGGCGCCGGCCTGGGCGGCCTGGCCGCCGCCTGCCACCTGGTCGGGCGGGGCCATGAGGTGACCGTGGTCGAGCGGGGCGACGGGCCGGGAGGGCGGGCCGGCGTGTGGCGCTCGGCGGGCTACTCGATCGACACCGGCCCGAGCGTGCTGACCATGACGGGCCTGCTCGGGGCCACCTTCGCCGCCGCCGGTGCCGACATGGCCGACCACCTGAGCCTCCGGCCGGTGGAGCCCATGTACCGGGCCGACTTCCCTGGCGAGGCCCCCATCCTGGTCCGCCACGGCCGCGCCGCCATGGCCGAGGAGATCCGCTCGGTGTGCGGGGCCAGGGAGGCGGGCGCCTTCGTCCGCTTCTGCGACTGGCTTGAGCGCCTCTACCGGGTCGAGCACGCCGGCTTCATCGACCGCAACTTCGACTCCCCCCTCGACCTGGCCCGGCCCCTGGCACCCGCCCTCGAGCTGCTGCGCCTGGGGGCCTTCCGGCGGGTGAGCGGCGTGGTCAGCTCCTACTTCTCCGACCACCGGCTGCAGAAGCTGTTCAGCTTCCAGTCGCTCTACGCCGGCCTGTCCCCCTTCGACGCCCTGGCCATCTACTGCGTCATCACCTACATGGACACGGTCGAGGGGGTGTGGTTCCCCAAGGGGGGTGTCCACGCCGTGCCCGCCGCCCTGGCCGAGGCGGCGGCGAAAGGGGGGGCCGAGCTGCGGTGGAACGCCCCGGTGTCCCGCATAGTGCGCCGCACGGGGACGTCGGGGCCGGTCACCGGTGTGCGGCTGGTGAGCGGGGAGACCATCGGCGCCGACGCCGTGGTGGCCGGCCCCGACCTGCCCGCCGTCTACCG
>JBOGGP010000264.1:0-3590 GCA_050744105.1 Acidimicrobiales bacterium | reverse complement strand
ACGACGACCCCCGCCTGATGGAGGCACTGGCCGAGCTGGTGTTCGAGGCGGAGGATCGGGCGCCCTTGCCATGAGCCACCCGGCGGCGACGGGCGCCCCCCCGGTGGTGGCGGTGGTCGGCGGGGGGATCACGGGCCTTGCCGGGGCACTGGCGCTCGCCGACGGGGGGGCACGGGTGGTGCTGTTGGAGGCCAGCGGGCGCCTCGGCGGGAAGATCCGCACAGAGGACTTTGGCGGCCAGCCGGTGGAGGCAGGACCGGATGCGTTCCTTGCCCGGGTGCCGCACGCGGTGGAGCTGTGCAAGAGGCTCGGCTTGGCCGACGACCTGGTGTCCCCGGCCACCGGGAAGGCGTCGCTGTGGGTGAGGGGCCGGCTGCGGCCGCTCCCGTCGGGCCTGGTGCTGGGTGTCCCCACCCGCTGGGCCCCGCTGGCCCGGTCCGGCATCCTGTCGCCCGCAGGCCTGGCCCGGGCGGTGCTCGACCTGGTGATGCCGGCGTCCGCGGCGCCCGAGGACCGCTCGGTCGGTGACCTGGTGGGCTCCCGCCTGGGCAGCCAAGTGGCGGATCGCCTGGTCGGCCCCCTGGTAGGCGGGATCAACGCCGGTGACGCGGCGACATTGAGCGCGGCTGCGGCTGCCCCGGTGCTGGACGCGGCGGCGCGCCGCTCCCGCAGCCTGGTGCTCGGCCTGCGCCACCCGCCAACGGCCGCCCCCGCCCCTGCTGCTGCGCGATTTGGTCCTGTTTGTGGCCCTCAGGCGACCACAAACACGACCAGTTCTGCTCCCGCCCCCGCCCCGGCCGCCCCCGCCCCGGCCGCCTCCGCCCCGGCCGCCTCCGCCCCGGCCGCGGCGGAGGCGGCCGCACCTTCCGAACGTTCGCCGCCGCCGGCCCGCCCGCCGGCCCCGGTTGGTGTGACCCCGTCTGGCGACGGCGACGGTTGGTCCCCGATCAGCCGTAGCCGCCGCTGCCGCTCCACCCGTTCTTCTGCAAGGCTCATCGTCGACCGTCCACTCTCGCTCGGCTGCCGCTGGTCCACCTGGCCGTCCCTGGCATCTCCGTTGTCCAACATGCGCCGGCATTGGTGGGTTCGGCCCGACTCTGTGTTACGGTCGCGTGACAATCGCTGCCTGCGGGGTGACGGAGACTGGGTCGGCGATCGGCCCCGCGGACGCACGGGCCGGGCGAACGTGCGGAAAACGAGGTGAAGATAGAGAGCCACCGAGCATCGAGCCCAGCCCGCTGAGCGCGGAGCCCGGGTCCCGAGCGCCGGACGCCACACCGAGGGAGGGTCTGCAGGGTGCCCCGACGAATCCTGTTCATCGAGGACGACGATCACATCCGGGCGATGCTGTCCCTCTCGCTCGAGCAGGACGGGTACCTCGTCGTGCAGGCTCGCAGCGGCGAGGAGGGGCTCAAGGAGTTCGAGCGGAACGGTGCCGACATGGTGCTGGTCGACCTCCGCCTGCCGGACATGGACGGGTTCGAGGTGACCCGGACCCTGCGGCGCGGCGCCGACGTCCCGATCGCCATGGTGACGGCCAGCGGGGACACGTACGACGTGGTGGCCGGGTTGGAGGCTGGGGCTGACGACTACGTCGTGAAGCCGGTCGTGGCCAAGGAGCTGTCGGCCCGGATCCGCGCCCTGCTCCGGCGGGCGGCGGCATCGGGTCCGGCGGGGACGGTCCAGCGGTTCGGTGAGGTGGAGCTCCACCGCGAGGCCGGTGCCGTCTACCGGTCGGGGCAGGAGCTCGGGCTGACCCGCACCCAGTTCCGTGTCCTGTGCGAGCTGGCCGCCACGCCGGGCTGGGTGGTGAGCCGAGCCCAGCTCCTCGAACGGGTCTGGGGCTACGACTTCTTCGGTGATGACCGCCTGGTCGATTACCACATCAGCGGGCTCCGGACCAAGATCGAGCGCGACCCGGCCAACCCCGAGCTGATCGTCACGGTCCGTGGGTTGGGCTACAAGCTGATTGCCGGTCCCTGAGCCGGACCCGGCGGCGCGGAGGCCAGATGACCCCATTGGAGCCCGACACCGGCGGACGGAGGAGGTTCGGTGTCCAGAGGAGGGCGATCATCGCCTTCGCCCTGGGGGCGGCACTGGTGTCGGCCACGCTGGCGCTGGCCACGTTCTTCGTCGTCCGCCACGATCTCGTGAGCCACCGGGTGTCGAGCGTGGTCCGGGAGGCTTTCGTGAATGCCCGCCTGGTCAAGGTGGAGCTGCGGGCTCCCACGGCGAACGTCGACGACGCGCTCAATACCGTCACGACCACCAGCGGCGCTCGCTCGCTCATCTACCGCCACGGGCTGTGGTTCTCCAACACCGTGTCGGCCAGCGGCACGTCGGTGCCCCCGGCACTGGTGCGGGCGGTGGCCGGTGGAAGTCCCGCCCAGCAACTGGTGGTCATCGCCGGCCAACCCACGGTCGTGGTCGGCGTACCGCTCCGGTCGATCGAGGTGTCGTACTTCGAGGAGCACTCGCTCACCGAGCTCCAGAGCACGCTCAACGTGCTGGCGACCGTGCTCACCACCGTGGCCATCGCCACCACGGTGGGCGGCGCCCTGGCCGGTTGGGCGGCCAGCCGGCGGCTCATCCGGCCGCTGAGCGACATCGCCCGCGTCGCCACCGACATCGCCGGTGGCACCCTCGAGCGGCGCCTTCCTGACGACCCCGATCTCCAGCCGCTCGTCACCTCCTTCAACGGAATGGTCGGAGCGCTCCAGCGACGGATCGAGCGGGATGCCCGGTTCGCCTCGGACGTGACCCATGAGCTGCGATCGCCCCTCACCACCATCGGGGCCTCGGTCGAGCTGCTCGGCTCCTATCGGGAGCGGCTTCCCGACGGCGGGACCCGGGCCCTCGACACGCTGCAATTCGAGGTGGAACGGTTCTCCACCATGGTCCAGGATCTGCTCGAGATCGCCCGCACGGATGCCGGAGCGGCCGAGCTGCACATGACCGAGGTGCCCCTCGACGAGCTGGTTGTCCTGACCGTCAGCCGGCACGACCCCGGCCTCCCGGTGCTCGTCGCCCCGGCCGCCGTTGGCCTGCGGATCCGGGGTGACAAGCGCCGCCTCCAGCGGGTGCTGGACAACCTCCTCGACAACGCCACTCTCCACGCTGGCGGCCCGGTCTCGGTGACGGTCGGGGTCGACGGCGGGTGGGCGACCGTCGCCGTCGACGACCAGGGGCCCGGAGTACCGCCGGCGGAGCGGGAACGTGTCTTCGAACGCTTCTATCGGGGCGCCGCCTCGGGTCGCCGGCGGGCCACCAGCGGCACCGGCCTCGGCCTGGCCCTGGTGGCCGAGCACGTTGCCGCTCACCGCGGAACGGTTCGTATCGAGGACCGGCCGGCCGGCGGCACGCGGGTGGTCGTGTCCTTGCCGATCGGGATGGCATGACCCGTCACCGGCCGGCGGCGCCGACCGGGGCCCGGGCGGGCGTCCGGGGTCGGCGCCGCGCCGCGACCCGGGTCGCCGTCCTCGCTTCGATGGCGCTGCTGCTCGCCGCATGCGGCATCGGCGCCGAAGCGTCGCCCAAAGTCTTGGGGAAAGAGGACGTCCCGTTCGGTCTCCTCGATCAGTCGCCGCCGA
>JBOGGP010000263.1:0-3615 GCA_050744105.1 Acidimicrobiales bacterium | reverse complement strand
ACAGCGCTAGCGGAGGCCCCTTTCACAAATGCCCACGTACGAGTACGCCTGCAAGTCCTGCGCTGAGCACGTCGAGGTTGTCCAGTCCTTCAAGGACGACGCCCTGACCGAGTGCCCGTCGTGCGGAGGGCGGCTCCGCAAGGTGTTCGGCAACATCGGCATCGCCTTCAAGGGCAGCGGCTTCTACAAGAACGACACCCGCGACAAGGCGTCCAAGGACACAGCCTCCAAGGACACAGCGGCCAAGGACACAGCGGCCAAGGACAAGTCCAGCGCCGGCGCCGCCTCCCCGGCCGGGGACTCGGCCAAGCCAGCCGGCGACTCGTCCAAGCCCGCCGGCGACTCAGCCAAGCCCGCCGGCGACGCGGCCAAGCCAGGCGGCGCAGGGGGGCGCAAGACCCCGGCCTCCTCGGGAGCCTCGGGCGGCTCCTCGGCGGCCGCCGCCGCCAGCTAGGCAGACGGGGCCGCCGGTGGCCGGCGACGCTGCCGAGATCGCCGTCATCGGGGGATCGGGCTTCTACCAGTTCCTCGACGACGTCCACCAGGTCGTCTGCCACACCCCATACGGCGCCCCGTCGGCCCCGGTCGCCGTCGGGACGGTCGGCGGGCGCCGGGTGGCCTTCCTGCCCCGGCACGGGCCCAACCACGAGCTGCCCCCCCACCGGGTCAACTACCGGGCCAACCTGTGGGCCCTGCGGGACCTCGGCGTGCGGCGGGTGTTCGGCCCGTGTGCGGCCGGATCCCTCGACCCTGGCGTCCACCCCGGCGACCTGGTGGTCCTGGACCAGCTGGTTGACCGCACCGTCGGGCGGGCCGACACCTACCTCGACGGCCCGGTGGTGGGCCACGTCAGCTTCGCCGACCCCTACTGCCCCGAGCTCGGCCGCCTCCTGGTCGAGACCAACCGGGCCCGGCCGGGGGCGCCGGCCATCCACGCCACCGGGACGGTCGTGGTGGTGCCCGGCCCCAGGTTTTCCACGCGGGCCGAGTCGCGCTGGTACCGCTCGGCGGGCTGGGAGGTGGTCAACATGACCCAGTACCCCGAGGCCTACCTGGCCCGCGAGCTCGGCCTGTGCTACGCCGGCCTGGCCCTGGTCACCGACTACGACACCGGGGTCGAGGCGGGCACCGGGGTCGAGGCGGGCGGGGCGGCGGTGACCATGGATGCCGTGTTCGAGATGCTGGAGCGCAACGTGGCCACCACCCGCGACCTGCTCCTCGCCGCCATCCCCGCGGTGCCCGCCGTCGCCGGTTGCCAGTGCGCTGCCGCGGCGGCCGTGCCCTGAGCGGCAGCCGGCGTTGCCCTATCGTCGGGGTCCGGCCCCACCGGCCTTTCCTTTCACCAGATCCCCCCTACGAAATGTGACCTGAACTTGTTGCACGCTCTTGCCACCGCCGCCGCCCCTGTGACCATGGTCCAGGCGGTGATCCTCGGAGTCGTCCAGGGCATCGCCGAGCTGTTCCCGATCTCGAGCCTCGGCCACACCGTCCTGCTGCCCTCGCTTTTTGGCTGGCACTCGCTCGTCAGCGCCCAGTCCAAGCCCGACTCGTTCTGGCTGGCCTTCGTGGTCGCCCTCCACGTCGGCAACGCCCTCGCCCTGCTCGCCTACTTCTGGCGGGACTGGGTCGACATCATCGGGGCCTGGGCCCACACCCTGGTCAGCCGGCGCATCGAGACGCCCACCGAGCGCCTCGCCTGGCTCATCGTGGTCGCCACCATCCCCGCCGGCATCCTCGGCCTGGCCCTCGAGCACCCCCTGCGGGTGGCCCTGGCCCACCCGATCGGAGCGGCAATCTTTTTGATGGTCAACGGCTTCATCCTCTTCGGCGCCGAGCGGATCCGCCGGCGGCCCCGCGTCGCCGCACCGGCGGCCGGTGACCGAGGCTCGGCCGCCCCCGGGGTCGAGGTGCAGCGCCTCGACGCCCTCGACTTCAAGGAGGCCGGCGTGCTCGGCGTGGCCCAGTCCGCCGCCCTCATCGCCGGCATCTCCCGGGAGGGCGTGGTCATGGGCGCCGGCCTGCGCCGGGGGCTGACCCACGAAAATGCGGCCCGGTTTTCCTTCCTCATGGCCACCCCAATCATCCTGGCGGCCGGCCTGGTCAAGATCCCCGACCTGTTCGGCCCGCTCGGCAACGGGATCCGGGGGCAGGCCCTGGTCGGCGCCGTCGTGGCTGGCGTGGTCTCGGTCCTCGCCATCAAGTTCCTGCTGCGCTTCTTCAAGACCAACAACCTCAACCCCTTCGGCTGGTACTGCCTGGTCGCCGGCGCCGGGATGACGATCTTCCTCGCCGTCGACTGAGGCCCTGGACCGTTCCGAAATCTGTCTCATCAGTCACTTTCGACGAGGACGGGCTTCGGAGCCAGCCGTTGCCGGATGGCAGTGACGGTCCTCTCCGGCCTGGATGGGCCGGTGCCGTCTTGACGGTTCGCCGAGAAGCACCTGGGCGTGCCCTTGAACCTCTCCTCTGCCCGTCCGTTCGCCGGGAGCGTGTCCCGGCTGGTTCCCGCCACAGCGGCGGTACCGGTGCTGGTGTGGGCCCAGCACAGCCCGGTTGAGGCCGGCCTTTCCCCGCCAGTGCCCCGAGCTTTTGGCCGTAGCGGTCATCCCGCCACGTTCAGGTCCTCGACGACGATGGTGCCATAGGTGGTGGCCAAGGCGATGGTGAGCTTGTGCAGCCCGTCAGAGCGGGCGGCGGCCACCTTGGCGTGGGCCGGCCCAGTAGGAAAAACGGGCTAAGTGCAATGCAATCCAGTCTGCTAAAAACGTAAACCCTCGCGAACTATCACGTGTCGTCCAGGGCTTCACCGGCCGACTGAGCGTGCGCCCGCTCCCCGTCGACATCGAAGATGGTGAGGATCTCGACGGGACCGTCGACCGCACCGACGGAATGCGGAGTCATGGTGGAAAACTCCGCCGCATCTCCCGCCTCGACCGTTATCTGTCGCTCGCCAAGATGCAAGAGGACCCTGCCCGAGAGCACGGTGAACCACTCGCGCCCGGGGTGCACGCTCAAGCGCCCGGGGCCAGTCCGACGTTCGGGGGTGATCCGCATCTTGGCCACCATGCTTGCCCCGGGCTGCGGTGATTCCCGCGACAGCAGCCAAGTCGTCAACCCGGGCTCCTGGTGCGGCATGGGACGGATGATCACGTCCTCGTCGTCGACCGACTCGACGAGTTGATCGATCGTGGTGCCTAGGGCGCGGGCAAGGGGGACGAGCTGGTCCAGGCCGATGCTGCGCTGGCCCGTCTCGATCCGACTCAACACGGAAGGGCTGAAGTGGCATCGGACAGCAAGCGAGTCGAGGCTCCATCCGCGCGCCTGCCGAAGCCCGCGAATGCGTTGCCGGACCACACGTGACAAGTCGATTTCAGGCATGGGCGTGATCCTACGACGACCTGTGCGGTATTCGCAATGTCCCTTGCGGATACCGGCCTTGCGAATATAGCAAGTACGCGTGTAGTTTACGGGTAGGACTGTACCATCGAGGTCATGAGTGACCACGCCCCCGTTACCGTCGAGCGGTACTGCGACGTCGGGTCATCGGCGGATCGGCCGCCGGACTCGCCGCAGCACTCCAACTCGGGCGCCAGCGCCGATCCGTGATCGTTATCG
>JBOGGP010000262.1:0-3624 GCA_050744105.1 Acidimicrobiales bacterium | reverse complement strand
TGTCCGCAGTGGCTACGGTGAAGCTCGGGCTCCTCAGGGGCACAAGCTGGTCGGCAACCTGAGGGCGGAACGCCGCCGTACCGGGGACTGACCACCCCGGCCAGGGCCCGGCTACCATGGGGCGGCCTTCGCCCGAAGACGGGCGGGCGGTGGTCATCGTGGACGGGTTCCCCTACCTGGTTGACCACGCCCCAACGGTCGAGTTGACGTTCCAGAAGCAGTTACCAAGGCGAGCGTTGCTTCGTTGACTGAAGTTTGAGTATTCACCCTGGTCAAGACCTCAACAGAGTCAACGAAGCAACGCTCGTCTTAGTGGGACAGGCTGCTCTCGCGGTCCGGGCCGAGACCGGTCTAGTTCCTGAGGATCGACACGCCGCGCAGGGAGCCGCCGGTCCCCACCGTCACGCACCCGCCTGGGCCGCAGGACACCCCGTAGAGGACTATGAGGTCGGTTGGGCTGACCTGGACGATCCAGGTTGCACCGCCGTCGTCGGAGGCGAGGATCTGGCCCACCCCCAGCCGGGTCAGTCCGACCGCGGTGCAGTCGGCGCTCGACGAGCAGGAGACGGATCCGACCCCCAGGGTGTCGGACGGGAGTGTCTGGGCGACCCAGGTCGCTCCCCCGTCCGTGGTGGCCACGACCACCCCTGACAGGGCTACCACGCCCTGCCCGCCGGCCACGCTTTCGCCGACGGCGGTGCAGGTGGTGACCGACGGGCACGACACCGAGCCCAGGGCATAGGTGCCCGCCGGAGGGGCTTGGGGGGCCCAGACCGCTCCCCCGTCGGTTGTCGACACGATGGCTGGTCCGGTGGCCGTCGCACCGACCGCCGTGCAGTCCGCCACCGCGGGGCACGACACCCCGGCGAGGTCGATACCCGCCGGCGCGGGCTCGGCGGTCCACGTGGCCCCGCCGTCGGTGGTGGCCACGATCACCGCAGCGCTACCTGCGGTGCCCAGAGCGGTGCAGTCTTCCACGGCCGGGCACGACACCGCGCCGAGGAGGGCGACGCCGGCCGGCACTGCCTCGGCGTTCCACGTCGCCCCGCCGTCGCTCGTGGCCACGATCGCCGCACCGGCGAGCGTCTGGAGTACCCCACGACGGTGCAGTCCGACACTGACGGGCAGGACACTGCGGCCAGGATGGCAATCCCGGCCGGGACGGCCTCACCGGTCCAGGTCCCGCCGACAGTGGTGGCGACGATCGTCGCCGACGTGGCGGCCGAGCTGCCCACCGCGGTGCATGCTGGCGCCGAACTGCACGCCACCCCTGCCAACTCGAGAACCCCGGGGAATACGGCGTGGACGGCCCAACTCGCACCGCCGTCGGTGGTGACCACGGCCGCCGCCTCCAGACTGACATTGCCGACCACGGTGCAGTCCGACAGGTCGGTACACGAAACCGCCTGAGGAGATTGCAGGTAGGGAAAGGTGTCCGTGCCCGTCCAGGTTGTCCCCCCGTCCAAAGTCGTCAAGAACTCGCCGGTGAGCTCGGGCGCGCCTCCGGTGGTGACCGTCGTCTCCCCCACGGCGTGACAGCCGAGGGCCGACAGGCACGACACCCCGCTTAGGCTGCCAATCCCCGCCGGCACGGCCTCCGGGGCCCATGCCCGGCCCCCGTCGGTGGTGGCGAGGATCGCCCCAGAGGTGCTTGAGGACCCGACCACCACGCAGGCGAGGGCAGAGACGCAGGACACGGCCGTGAGCGTCTCGGTCCCGGCCGGTACCGTTTGGGCCACCCAGGTGGCCCCGCCCTCGGTGGTGGCCACGATCACCGCCGAGGGGGTCGGGACGCCCTTGACGTCACCGACGGCAACGCAGGCGGAGATCGTGGGGCAGGAGACGGCGTCGAGCACTGTGGCGCCCGGCGGCGCCGTCTGGGTGCTCCAGGACGCGCCCCCGTCGACGGTGGCGACGATCCCAGCGGTGCCTGACAGTGTCGTCCCCACCGCGGTGCACACCGCCGGCGAGGAGCACGACACCCCGTACAGGTCGGACGTGCCGACCGGGACGACCTGGTCGTGCCAGCTGGCCCCGCCGTCGGTGGTTGCAAGGATCGCCGCGGACAGGTCGAAGGTGTTGCCGACCGCGACGCAGTCCGCGGGGGTCGGGCACGACACCCCCCTCAGCATGGCGGCGGACCCGAAGTAGCTTGCCGCCTCGGCATAGACCGACGCGACAGGCAGGGGGAAGTGCTCGGTCAGGACCCCCGAGGTGGAGTCCTGAACCATGACGAGGGGGTTCGACGATCCGGCCACCGTGGGCGTCCCGGTCAGCACCCCGGCCGCCGACAGCGACAGCCCGGCAGGCAGCCCTGTGGCCGACCACGTGAACGGGCCCGTGCCGGCGGCGGTGAAGGTGGTCGGAGGGTAGGCCTGGCCTACTGCGCCGGTAGGCAGGGTGACGGGATTGATGATCAGGAACCGCGGAACTATCACCACGCTGAACACCGAGGTCGCGGTCGCCCCCTTGGAGTCGTGCACCGTCGCTCGCAACGTGGCGGTGCCTAGCACGCTCGGCGAGCCTGAGATGGACCCGCTGGGTGACACGACCAGCCCGGCGGGGATTTCGTCGGCCGTCCAGGTGTAGGGAGGACTCCCCCCGGCGGCGGCGAGGCTGACCGGCGGGTAGGGTTCGCCGGCCGTGCCCGCGGGGAGATCGGCGGTCGTGATCGACAATGCCGGCGACGGCGACCTGGACGGCGTCGGCTCGACGGCAATGGACACCACACCGGTCTCCGAAGCGGTGCCGGCGTCGTGCACAGTCAGGACTGTGGTATAGATGCCCGGCAAGGTGGGCACACCCGACAGCACGCCCACGCTGGAGACCTGTAGCCCGCCGGGCAGGCCGGTCGCGGCCCACCGGTACGGCGGCACCCCTCCTGTGGCCGCCAGGCGGTCGGCGGGTAGGCCAGGCCTGCCGTCCCGGCCGGGACCGCCCTGGTTGTGATGGACAACGGCGGCGCCAGCCGGGGGCCGGTGGGAACGGCGGCCATGGCCACGACCGGCGCTGACAGTGCCCGCCCGCCGGCCGAGCCCTCGAGGACGCCGTCGCCCTCGACGAAGATCCCGCCGTCGGAGGCCACCAGGTAGTAGCCGGCGCCGTCGGGGGTGGGAGCCATGCCCACGATGGGCTGGTTGAGGCGCTGACCGCCCTTCGAGCCGAGGAAGGGGGCGCCGAAGGTGAATATCCCACCGTCGGAGGCGACCAGCCAGTAGCCGCCGGTGGCCGGGTCGACGGCCACGCCGACGATCGGCTGGTTGAGGTGACGGGCGCCCTCGGAGCCCTGGAAGGAGGCGTCGCCGAAGGTGAATATCCCACCGTCGGAGGCCACCAGGTAGTAACCCCGACCATCCCGGGTCTCAGCCAGGCCGACGGCGGGCTGGGTGAGACGTTGCGCCGTCCCCGGCCCGTAAAAAGGGGCACCGAAGGCGTATACGCTGCCGTCGGCGCCAGCCAGGTCGTAGCCGGGGCTCGCTGGAGAGACGGGGCTCGCTGGAGAGACGGGGCTCGCTGGAGAGACGGGGCTCGCTGGAGAGACGGGGCTCGCTGGAGAGACAGGGCTCGCTGGAGAGACAGGGCTCGCTGGAGAGACAGGGCTCGCTGGAGAGACAGGGCTCTGGC
>JBOGGP010000261.1:0-3626 GCA_050744105.1 Acidimicrobiales bacterium | reverse complement strand
ACGCCGCCGGTCGCGGGGTGCTCCGATTCCAGACGTGCGACGTGGCCGACACCGAGGCGACGCTGGCCGCCTGCTCGGCCCTGGGCGGCTCACCCAGCCGGCCCGGGCGGGCCCGGCCGTCCGACGGAGCGTCCTTCGGCGACGGGGGCCTGCTGTGGCTGGAGTCGCCGACCAATCCGCTGCTGGCAGTTGCTGACCTGGCCACCCTGGCCGCCGGGGCCCACGCCCTCGGCCTCGACGTGGCGGTCGACAACACCTTTGCCACCCCCCTGCTGCAACGGCCCCTCGAGCTGGGGGCGGACGTCGTCGTCCACAGCGCCACCAAGGCGATCTCGGGGCACTCCGACGTGTGCTCGGGCCTGGTGGTGACCCGGCGCCGAGCGGTGCTCGATGCCCTGAGGACCCGGCGCTCCCTCGGGGGCGCGGTGCCCGGGCCGTTCGAGGCGTGGCTGGTCCTGAGGGGGCTGCGGACCCTCGCCGTCCGCCTGGACCGGGCCCAGGCCAACGCCTTGGAGCTGGCCCGCCGGCTGGAGGGCCACCCGGCCGTCACGTCGGTGCGCTACCCCGGCCTGGCCACCGATCCGGGTCACGAGCGGGCCGCCCTCCAGATGAGAGGCTGGGGGACCATGGTGGCCTTCGAGGTCGCCGGTGGGGCAGCCGCCGCCGAGGCGGTGAGCACCGGCACCGCCCTGGCCACGGCGGCGACCAGCCTGGGGGGGGTCGAGACCCTCGTCGAGCGACGGGGTCGCTGGGCCGCCGAGGACGCCCTGCCCCCGTCCCTGCTCCGGCTGTCGGTGGGGATCGAGGACGTCGAGGACCTGTGGGCCGACCTCGACCAGGCGCTCACCGCCGTCCGGCAGCGCTAGCGCCGGAGCTCCGTCGCTCACCGGCGGGCCCGGGCCTGCAGGCGGACGAAATCCAGAGCCTGATCCGGTAGGCGGGCCGCCACCGCCTCGACGATCGGGGCCCGCTCGGCTGGCGCACCGCCATCGAGGACGGGAGGCAGCACGACGGTGGCCAGAAAGGTGGCGAGGTCGCCTGGTGCCATGGTCACGCCGTCGGGTACGGCGACGACCTCGACGTCGCTGAACCCGGCGCTTTCCAGGCGCCGGCCGGTCTCGGCGGCCGTGGCGAAATTGCAGCTACCGCTCACCGGCGGGAGGCCCAGGTCGGCCAGGGCGGCGTCCACCCGCGCCAGGTTGCCGCGCCCTCCCCACTCGGCGCCCAGCAGGGCGCCCGGATTCATCGAGGCGGCGATGGAGGTGAACAACCTCTCGTGGTCGCGGATCCAGTGCAGGGTGGCCACGGAGAAGACGGCGTCGACCCTGGGCGCGATGCGCCAGGGCGAGGCGAGGTCGGTGTGCTGGACGGTCAGGCGGTCAGGGCCGGCGCCGGCCAGGCGCGACCTCAACCGGTCGAGCATGGCGGCCGAGCCGTCGACGGCGACGACATGGCCCCTTTCCAGGCGGGCCAGGAGGTGCTCGGTGTCACGGCCGGTGCCGGCGCCCAGCTCGGCCACCCGCTCGTCCCCGCGCAGGGCCAACCCGGCCAGGACGCCCTGGCCCCATCGCCAGTGAGGCAAGGCCAGCCCGTCGTAGGACGACGCGTCCCAGCTCCGCAGCGAAGTGTGCCTTCCAGGCATGGCGCAACACGATAATGACGGCCAGGCAGCTTACGTGTCACACGTCGGGCAACCGGGTTGCGCAAGGGAGGCGCCGCCCTCGACCTGCCCGTCGCCATGGACCCTGCTGGTGGCCGACGGCCAGCTCGACGCCGGGCACGTGGAGGGTCGCAGCTTGCCGATCGCCCGTGGCCGCCGGGGCAGCGAAATGTCCGAATCGAATCGCGCACTGACTTCATCGGCGATGCCCTACCGAAGCCTGGGCGGGCGGCATTGCCGCCTCCGTCATCATCGGAGCCGTCGCCGGTCTCATCCCTGCTCTACGCGCCGCCCGACTCTCACCCACCCAGGCCCTGTGGTCCATCTAGCCTAGTTCCCTGACCACAAAGGTGCGCGCGCTTGCCTGATCAGGCCACTCGTCTCCGAGGCTGTCCCCAGCACCGGTGGGCCTCGCCGCAGATCCCGGCCGAGGTCGAGATCGCCGAGCCCCAACCCCTGAAGCACTTTGACTACGTAGGGCAACTGCATAGGCATGCCCTGTGCATGCCTATGCAGTGCCTCGCCCCACCGCAACCTCGACCCCGAAACCGCAGCGTGCGGGCCGCTCGCCTCCGCGCCTCCCTGCCCATGGTGCATACGCACGGGCTGAGTAGGTCCCCACAAACTGTCCCAATAAACGCAGAAGCCGCCCACCACAGATGCTGGTCAGCGGCCTGTGCGTGCGCAAGAAGGCGCGGAAAACGCCCGTACTTGGTGGCGGGGGCTCCGCGGCAACTCGCGACCGATGGCCCCAACGACGCCATAGATGCTGGTTGCCGGTCGTGCATATGAAGCAGCGACCGCGTGCACTGCTCAATCAGGGACTCATGCGGCCGAGAGTCCCCAGAAACGTCGCAGCTACACATCTATCACCGGCGCCTACGAAGTAAGGGCCAACTCGCTACGGCATTTTCGTCCCAGGGCGCCTGGGTGGGCAGCAGTGGCGAGGGGTCACCTCACGCCATTGGGGCTGAACGTCATGTCGCCTTGACCCCGCTCGCCGCGCCCGCCCGAGCCGCGGCTCGTTTCACTCCCGGAGCTGGGCCGGTCCCCGTGGCCTCTTGAGACCTACGAACAGGCAGAGCACCCGCAGGCGATGGCGACGCCGAATGCCGGCGCGCCACGATCAAGGTGCCCCCAACCGCGTCGAGAAGTCGCAGCAACGTCGGAAGAGATGGCGTCACCTGGCCAGACTCGATCCGAGACAGATCGGCCTGATCGACCCCAGCACGCTTCGCCGCCTGACGTTGTGAGAGGTTCGCTGCTTCTCTCAGTTCAGCCAGCCGGGCGGCCACCTGACGAACCTCGTGTACCACCCCGAAGGCTTCGTACTGGCGTCGGCCATCCTCATTCAGGCCTGCGAGCAACTCATTGCGGATCTCGTCGTGGCGGACGGCGGGCATGGTAACTCCTTGAGGTTCTTCCTGGGCCACTCGGAAGTGATGGCCTAACCCCCATCACTGTACAGTAGGATCGACCACGGCCAGTCAACGATGACGGGACCGTCGTTTGGCTCCCGCCTTCTCCGCCTGCCAGTCGGCTAGGAGCTTCCGGGCAGCTCGGATCGCTCGGGGCTGTGCCTTGGGGTCAGCCCCCTCGCCCAGCCCTGATAGCAACAGGACGACCTTGGCGCCGTAGAAGGTGCAGAACACCCGGAGGAGGATCCCTTCGGCAGCCAGCTCAGCCAGTTCGGGCCGGGTGGAAGGATCCGCGCCAAAGACTTGGGCCAGTTCGGCGGCGTCATGGTCAACGCGAAGCTCGAACAGGCCCTGGCCGAGCGGCTTCACGTAGCCGGACTGGGCGATGTTCTTGCCCATCGGCACCAGGGCGAAATCCACGGGGTGCGGCTCCCTCAGAGTGACGTCAGGCTGCCGCTGGAATCGTCTCGCGGGCATAGCGGGACGCGTGGACTCGGCGTCGTTCTTTGCCGAGGTGGAATTTCCAGTAGTCGTCGAAGTCGTCATTG
>JBOGGP010000260.1:0-3630 GCA_050744105.1 Acidimicrobiales bacterium | reverse complement strand
GCCCCAGGCGCAGCGGAGGGCTGGAAGGGACCGCCGGATGGACGTATCCAGTGCTTTGGACGTTTATTGCCGTATACCGACAGAATCGGTCCATTTCACTGGATACGTCCATCCGACCCGACACGTCGCCGGGCGCCCTAAGGTAGCTCACCCGACGACTTCACCGATTTCCACCCGATCACTGAGCGACGACATCACCGCCTGGACCGAACCCCGGCGCAGAGGGCTAGCCCATGCCCGCGAGAACTCCCGCGGAGGACCACTGAGGCAGGTAGGTACAATCAGTACGTAAGTGAGTGCGCAAGCATACGGATTCGATTCGGTATTTGGCCACCCCAGAGGTAGCGTCTCACCCTGGAGGTAGCGTGCCTTGGAGATGAACGGGCGCCCCACATCGAGCGGGTCACCGGTGCGAGTGGCTGCGCTGTTCGCCGGGATCGGCGGCATCGAGCTCGGCCTGTCGAGATCGAAGCTGGCGGCCCAGACCGAACTGCTCTGCGAATGGTGGCAACCCGCACAAAAGGTGCTCGGTGACCGTATCGACGCCGAGCTGCACGCCGACGTACGGACCTTGGGATCGCTGCCGGAGTCGGTGGACATGGTCACCGCCGGTTTTCCCTGCAATGACCTGTCCCAGGCGGGACGTACCGCAGGTATAGGTGGGGCGCAGTCAGGGCTGGTGTCCCACGTTTTTGACCTGCTCGGGCAACGGCGAGCGGCCGGGCGGCCAGTCCCGTGGCTGGTGATCGAAAACGTGGCCAACATGCTCGCTCTCGACCGGGGCGAAGGGATGCGCTACCTGGTGGGACGGATGGAAGACCTCGGGTACCGCTGGGCGTACCGGACCGTCGATTCCCGGTTCACCGGCGTGCCCCAGCGCCGCCGGCGGGTGCTGGTCGTCGCCTCCCCCTGTGAGGATCCTCGCGCCGTGCTCTTCGGTGACGATGCTGGCGAGCCGGGCGACCGTCGCTACCGTTCCGACACCTTCGGGTTCTACTGGACCGAGGGCCTAGGCGGGCTCGGCTGGGCCCGAGACGCCGTTCCCACCCTCAAGGGCGGGTCCACCGTCGGCATCCCCTCCCCCCCCGCCATCTGGGTCCCTGACGCGGCACCCGGCCGGCGACTGGTGCTACCCCTCGTCGAGGACGCCGAAGCCCTCCAGGGCTTCCCGCGCGGCTGGACCAGCGCCGCCGATTTGGGTCGGCGCAACGGCCCTCGGTGGAAGCTGGTCGGCAACGCCGTGACCGTCGGCGTTGCCAGATGGCTGGGCGACCGGATCGCAGAGCCGGGCGACTGCACCCGCGAGGAGCAGATTTGGACCCCTTCGGAGTCGTGGCCCAAGTCGGCCTGGGGCGGGGAAGGCAAGGTATTCAAGGTCGACGTCTCCGAGTACCCCCGCCTGGACCGGTACCGTCACCTCCGCGACCTCGTAGACGTCGGTCAGGCGACCGTCCTGTCCGCCCGAGGCGCCCGTGGATTCTGGTCCCGGCTGGAGCGTTCAAACCTGGGCCGGCACCCCGGGTTTCGCGACGCCGTCGCCGAGCACGTCGCACTGACCCGGGCGCCCAGTACCGGGCTCAGCCGCTGAGCTTCACCAATCCGACCAGATGCGCTGAGTAGCGTGACCTGGGTGCATGGCCCGGAGATACTCGCCAGGTTCCTGTCGGTCCCCAACCCGAAGCCCGACAAATACGGCAACTTCTGGCAGTACAACTCCCGCTCCGACCGTCACTCCAAGGTGGCCTGCTGGGGTGTGGCGTTCGACCTGCTGACGACCTCCCGCCAGCTACGCCGCCACGTCACCGACGGACAGGTCGTCCTCGGTGTCAACCACGCGATGATCGACTTCGCCACTAACCGCCAAAAGGATCTCGACCTGGTCATTGCACGCCCCGGCGGGCCGATCGACCCCGCCGCTGAGACCTTCGCCGACCAAGGCCGCCGCTATGGCGTGATCCTCAGCCCCGACGAGGAGGGCGAGCTTGAGGCGCTCCCCCAGTTGCGGTCCGCCCCCGTCGGCGCCGTCCTGATTGCGCTGGAAGCCAAAGCCTGCATGACCGCGCACATCAAGAGCCTCCCCCGCCTCTACGACGAGCTCAACTCGTCACACCTCTGCGTGCACGGCGCGTCCCGCCAAGCCCTCGCCATCGGCTTCGTGCAGGTCAACAACAGCGACCGTTTCGTATCTTCGGTGACCAACAACCGACCCGTCACCGGGGCCGGACCGCTCTGGAGCGAGCACCGCCAGCCCGAAGACACCCTTCGCGTTCTCGCCAAGGTCGCTGAAATGCCCCGCCGCTCCTCGTCCTCCGAGGTCGGCTTCGTACGGGCTCGGAATAGTGGTCCTCGATGCTCGCAACGACGGAAGCCCCGTCACCGTAGTCAACGGATCCCCGGCCCCGACACCAGGTGACAGCTTCAATTACGCCTCCATGATCATCCGGATGGCCAACGAATACGACACCACCTTCGCCCGGATCTGATGGCCGCGACCCCGTGGCGTCGGCCTTTGAGGTACTGGAAAACGCCGCACTTGAGGTTGCTTGGAGCCTGCAGTCGAGCGACTCTCACCCCGACCGGGGGTCGCCCATCGCCAGGCCGGCGAAGAGCGCCTGGGCCGCGCTGTAGGGATCGAGGCGGCGGCCGGCGACCTCATCGCTCAGTTCGGCCCACCGCTGCTCGCCGGCCAGGGACGCCACGTCGCGCTCCATGCTGCGAACGACGACCCGTCGCATCTCGTCGACCAACCGGCGGCGGCGGCGGGCCTCAAGCTCCCCGCTGGCCTCTAGCCACCGGCGGTGGCCGGCCACGGCCTCCCACAGCTCCTCGCTGCCCTCGCCGGCAACGGCGCAGGTCGTCACGACGGGCGGTCGCCAGTGGTGACCACCCCCGCCGGCCGAGTCAACGGCCCGGCCCAGGCCCGCTGGGCCCGCCGGGCCCGACGGGCCCAGATCCAGCATGTGCTCCAGGTCGCGACTGGCCTCCGCCGCACCGGGGCGGTCCGCCTTGTTGACCACGAAGATGTCGGCGACCTCGAGCAGGCCCGCCTTGTTGGCCTGGATGGCGTCGCCCCAACCGGGGTTTACGACCACGACGGTCGTGTCCGCAGCCCCGGCCACCTCCACTTCGACCTGGCCGACACCGACGGTCTCGATCACCACCCAAGAAAAGCCCAGGGCTGCCAGGACCCGCACCACTTCGGGCACGGCCAGGCATAGTCCGCCCGGGTGGCCGCGGGTGGCCATCGAGCGGATAAATACCCCGTCGTCGCCGGCATGGCCCTGCATCCGGACCCGGTCGCCCAGGAGGGCCCCGCCCGAGATCGGCGACGACGGGTCGACGGCCACGACCCCCACCACCTCGCCCGCGGCGCGCGCCCGGGTGATCAGCCGGTCGGTGAGGCTGGACTTCCCCGTTCCCGGCGCCCCGGTTATCCCCACCACCATCCCGGCACCGGCCAGGGGGAAGGTCAGCCGCCCGACGGCGTGACCGAGCGGGCCACCCCGCTCCACCAGCGATATGAGCCGACCCGTGGCGGCCCGGTCACCTGCGCGCGCCGAGGCCAGCAGCGCCTCGGGGTCGTGCCCGCGCACCTGCTCAGGCCGAGCCGGCGCCGGCGGTGGGCGGCGC
>JBOGGP010000259.1:0-3646 GCA_050744105.1 Acidimicrobiales bacterium | reverse complement strand
GGCTCGACCAGCGGGTTGCCGCCCTGGCCTCCCAGGTGAGATGCCCGGTCTGCAACGGGGAGACGGCGGCCGAGTCCGACACCCCGCCGGCGAGGGAGATCCGGGCCGTGATCCGCAGCGGGCTGCAGGCCGGACAGGCGCCGGCCCAGATCAAGGCCACCCTGGTCGGCGACTATGGCCCGGGGATCCTGGAGGCCCCCGCGGCCCGCGGCCTCGGCCTGGTGGTCTGGGTGCTGCCCGTGGCGGTGGTCGCCGCCGCCGCCGCCGGGCTGGCCATGGCCTTCTCCAGATGGGCCCGGCACCGGCGCCCGGTCGCGGGGAGGCCTCCCACCGAGGTCGACAGGGAACTGGTCGGCCGCGCCCTCGACCCGCCGGGCGCCGGCGAGCGGCCGGCGGTGGCGGAGGGCCCGGCGGTGGCGGAGGGCCCGGTGGCGGAGGGCCCGGTGGCGGAGCGGCCGGCGGTGGCGGAGCGGCCGGCGGTGGCGGAGGGCCCGGCGGTGGCGGAGGGCCCGGCGGTGGCGGAGCGGCCGGCGCCGGCGGAGCGGTGAGGGCGGGCCGGGTCCCCGTCACCGATGCAGTCGGGCGGGTGGCCGACGCAGTCGGGCGGGACGCCCTGGAGGAGGAGAGGGACTTCCTCCTCCGGTCGCTGCACGACCTGGAGGCGGAGCGGGCCGCCGGCGACATCGACGAGCTCGACTACCGGTCCCTTCGCGACGGCTACACCTCCCGGGCCGCCGCCGTGCTGCGCCGTCTCGACGGCCACGGGCCCGGCGGCGACGGTCTCGACATTGGCGGCGACGAGCGTCGTGGGCTGGGCCCGGCCCCGTCGGGGGGGGACCCGGCGGTGCGGGACGGCCCGGCTGGACCGGATGGTGCCGTCCCGGTCCTCGGCCAGGGCCCTCGGTCGGGGGGCAGGCGCCGGGCCCGTCGCCTGCCCCGAGCGGTGGTGCTGGCAGCAGGCGTGATCGTGGTCGCCGGGTCGGCGGGCTGGACGGTGGGCCACCTCCACCGGGGCTCGGCCGCCCCTCTCGCCGCCGGCGCCGTCGAGCGCCTCCTGGTCCAGGGCCAGCGGGAGGCCGGCACCAACCCCGTCGCTGCCCTGGCCGCCTTCCGCAGCGTCCTGGCCTCCTATCCCGACCAGCCCCAGGCTCTCACCGACGAGGGCTGGGTCCTGGCCCAGGCCGGGGTGGTGGGTCCCGGCCAGGCTGATCTGGAGCGGGCCGAGCAGGTGGCCCCCGGCTACGACCTGCCCCACGCCTATCTCGGTTACCTGCTCGGCGATCAGGGGGATCTCGCCGGGGCGGTGACCCAGCTGCGGTTCTACCTGGACCACAATCCGTCGCCGGCGCTGGCTAGCCAGGCCCAAGCCGCCCTGGCCGCGGCCGAGGCGCAGCTGGCAACGAAGGCAGGTGGGCCCGCGCCGGGTTGACGGTCAGGTCGCGCAGGCGGCCCACCACCCGGCTCAGGGCGTCCATGGCCAGCTCCACCTCGGCGTCGGAGGTGGACCAACCGACCGACAGGCGCAGGCTGCGCTCGGCGGGCAGGCCCATGGCGGCCAGGACGGGGGAGGGCTCCAGGCCTTCGGCAGCGCAGGCGCTGCCCGAGTGGGCAGCCACGCCGGCCTGGTCCAGGCCGACCAGGACGGCCTCGGGCTCGACGCCCTCGATACCGAGGCAGACCAGGTGGGGGAGCCGCCTTGCCGCTTCGCCGGGGCCGTAGGCGGCCACACCACCCAGAGCAACGGCCCCGGCCCGGAGCCGGCCGCACTGGGCGGCGGCCGTCTCCGCCTCCCGGGCCAGGGCGCCGCCGGCCAGGGCATCGGCCACGGCGCCCCAGGCCACCGCCGACGCCACGTCCTCGAGACCGGCCCGGCGGGCTCTCTCCTGCGCCCCGCCGGCGAGCAGGGGGGCAAGCCGCAGGCCCCGGCGCACCAGCAGGGCGCCCATGCCTCGGGGGCCGCCCATCTTGTGGGCAGAGATCGACATCAGGTCGGCCCCCAGGTCGTCGAAGCCGATGGCAACGTGGCCGGCGGCGCTGGCCGCGTCGACGTGGACCAGCGCGCCGGCGTCTCGGCACAGGGCCACCACCTCGGCCAACGGTTGGAGCGTGCCCACCTCGTGGTTGGCTGCCTGGCAGTGGACGAGGGCGACCTGGTCGCCTATGGCATCGGCCAGCTGGTCGAGGTCGACACGGCCGTCGGTCCCCGCACCGATCCAGGTCACGGGCCCTGCCACCTGCGAGGGGTCCCGGACGCAGGCGTGCTCGACGGCGGGCACCAGGACGCGGCGACCACCGCCGCGCCCCACGCTGCGCTCGATCGCCCCGTGCAGGGCGGCGTGGGCCGACTCGGTCGCCCCGGAGGTGAGGACCACCTGCCGGGCCCTGGTCCCGAACAGCGTGGCCAGCCGCTCCCGGGCGTCCTCCAGGGCCACCCTGGCGGCCCGGCCCTCGGCGTGGATCCTGGCCGGGTCGGCGGCCCCGAGCCACTCGACCAGGGCCGCCGCACCCTCCGGCCGCAGGGGCGACGTCGAGGCGTGGTCCAGATATGCCCTCACCCGGTGCTCTCTTACACGAGGGTGGCGCAGGTGGCGTCGCCGCGGGCGCGCGACGACTCGCGGGCCGGGGCGGCCTGGCCGTACAGGCCTGACAGCATGCCGCGCACCATCCCCCGGTCGACGGCGCAGATGACCGGGTGCTGGACTGCGGTGTCGAAGAACGGGCACGACTCGCGGATCAGCGCCAGCGAGCCGGCCCGGGCCTCGGCGTGGGCGGCGAAACCGTGGGCGGTCAGGGCGTCGGCGATGGCGTGCAGGGCGGCCCGCAGGGAGCGCTGCTGGTCCCGGCTCGACATTCGCTGGGCCAGACCCTTGCCGTACTCCTCCCCCACGGACTCGGCCATGGCCTCCGCCTCTCCCGGTCCCAGCCGGGCCAGGGCGTGGCCGAGCAGGGTGACGAGCAGGTCGGCCCCGGGGCGGGGCACGTCGAGCCCCGTCGCCTGGGCCGAGGCCCGGTAGTGCTTGGATGGCCGCCCGGCGGTGCCCGCCACCCGGGGGACGAAAACGTCGAGGTAGCCGCCGGCGGCCAGCTTGTCGAGGTGGTGGCGGGCCACGTTGGCGTGGAGCTCGAAATGGGCGGCCACCTCACCGGCTGTGGCGCCGCGTGAACGCTCACGGACGTAGAGGTAGATCTGGCGCCTGGTCGGGTCGCCGAAGGCCGACGTCACCGCCACCACCGTGGCCGAGAACTCGGCGTCGCTCAGCGGCCCGCCGGGGCCGGCCGACCCCGCGCCCGGCGTAGCTGGGGGGCCGGGCACGCCCGGGCCGCTCTGTACCGCCGGGCCGCTCTGTACCGCCGGGCCGCTCTGTACCGCCGGGCCGCTCTGTACCGCCGGGCCGCTCTGTACCGCCCGGTGAGCCTGTACCACCCGGTGGGCCTGTGCCGCCACGCTTCCTCCAGGTTGGACCGGCACAGCCAGTATTCTAATGCCGGGTGTCATGCCAGTGACCGACCAGCAGGTGATCGATGCGCTGAGGCCTCTGGCCGGGCCCGACGCCCCCGTGGGGATGGTCGAGCTGGGCATGGTGTCGGAGGTCCGGGTGCGCCGGCACCGCGTTGCGGTGACGCTGGCGCACCCCGACGGCCCCGC
>JBOGGP010000258.1:0-3669 GCA_050744105.1 Acidimicrobiales bacterium | reverse complement strand
GCACATGGCAGCCATGAAGCACCAGGCCGTGGTCGGCAACATCGGGCACTTCGACAACGAGATAGACATGGCCGGCCTGGAGGCGTTTCCCGGCATAGCCAGGACCGAGATAAAGCCCCAGGTGCACGAGTGGACCTTCCCGGCCACATCCCACCGCGCCGCCCATTCGATCCTGGTGCTGAGCGAGGGACGGCTGCTCAACCTGGGCAATGCCACGGGCCACCCGTCCTTCGTGATGTCGAATTCCTTCACCAACCAGGTGATCGCCCAGATCGAGCTCTTCACCAATCCCGACGCCTACCAGAGGCAGGTCTACGTGCTGCCCAAGCACCTCGACGAGAAGGTGGCCCGGCTGCACCTCGGCGCCCTCGGCGCCCACCTGACCGAGCTGTCCAAGGACCAGGCGTCCTACATCGGCGTACACGTCGAGGGCCCCTACAAGCCTGACTACTACCGCTACTAGCCCAGCCACGCCAGCCGGCTCGGGACTGCCCTGATGGGACTGTCGATCGGCATCGTCGGCCTGCCCAACGTGGGCAAGTCGACCCTGTTCAACGCCCTCACCGGCAACGCCGCCCTGGCCGCCAACTACCCCTTTGCCACCATCGACCCCAACGTCGGCGTGGTGGCGGTGCCCGACCCCCGCCTCGGGGTCCTGGCCGACCTGCACCACAGCGAGAGGGTGGTGCCCGCCACCGTCACCTTCGTCGACGTCGCCGGGCTGGTGCGGGGGGCGTCGGCCGGCGAGGGCCTGGGCAACAAGTTCCTGGCCGCCATCCGCGAGACCGATGCCGTCTGCCAGGTCGTCCGGGTCTTCGCCGACCCCAACGTCACCCACGTCGACGGGCGAGTCGATCCTCGGGCCGACATCGAGACGATCAACACCGAGCTGGCCCTGGCCGACCTGCAGGCGCTGGAGGCCCGCCTGGCCAAGGTCGGCCGGGAGTCCCGCTTCAAGCCCGAGCTGAAGGAGACCGTCGACGCCCTGGGGGCGGCCCGTGACGCCCTCGATGAAGGGGCGACCATCTCGGCCGCCGGCGCCGGGGGGCGCATCGACGTGAGCCTCCTGGCCGACCTTCACCTCCTCACGGCGAAGCCTTTCATCTACGTCTTCAACATCGACGAGGCCGAGGTGGGCGACGATGCCCGGGCCAAGGAGCTGTCTGCCCTGGTGGCGCCGGCCCCCGCCGTCTCGGTCTGCGCCGGCATAGAGGCGGAGGTGGCCGGCCTCGATCCGGCCGACGCCGCCGAGCTGCTGGCCGGCTACGGCCAGGGGGAGGCCGGGCTGCCCCGCCTGGTGCGGGTCGGCTTCGAGGTGCTCGGCCTGCAGACGTACCTGACCGCCGGGCCCAAGGAGTCGCGGGCGTGGACGATCCGGCGGGGGGCCACCGCCCCCGAGGCGGCCGGCGTGATCCACACCGACTTCCAGCGGGGCTTCATCAGGGCCGAGGTGGTCGGCTACGACGACCTGGTGGCCGCCGGCTCGGTGGCCGCGGTGCGCGCCGCCGGGCGGGCCCGCCTGGAGGGCAAGGACTACGTGATGCGCGACGGTGACGTGGTCGATTTCCGCTTCAACGTGTGAGGGCGACCCCTTCAGCCACGAAAACGCAACTCAGAACAACAGCCGGGCGACCCATCGGCTAACGACCAGCGACCCGGTCACTCTCGGGCACCAGCTGGTACGGGCATCCACCCCGCCGTCACCCAATGTCCGACCGGCCGTCCCGGCTCTTTCGCCGAGCTCAGCCGCCCACAAGGGTGTTCGATAATGCGCCCCCGGCCAGGTCCAGCACACCCAGGGGACCTCCAGCGATAGAAGGACCCGAGCGGCACGACCTTGCCCTCAGGCCGTCTTCGGCCGTCCAGACCGGTGGTAACGGCACGCTCCCGGTGCCGCTGTCTGCCGGGCACTACCCGCCCAAGGCGCCCTGGAGGTCGGCCGGGGGGGTGCCGTCGACCGTGGGCGGTGAGGTCAGGACGAACCCGTCGCCGGTCAGGACGGACGACCCGCCCGGGCCGAGGAGGAAGCGTACGAACGCGGCGGCGGCGGCCGGATCGGGGGCACGGTCGAGGACGGTGACCGTGTAGGTGGCCTGGAGGCTCTGGCCGGTGAGGGGAACCGTCGGGATCCCGGCCGCCTTGGCCTCGGCCGAATAGAAGAAGCCCACGTCCAGCTGGCCGGACTGCAGGCGGCCGACCAGCGTGTTCTCGGGGAAGACGTTGCCGGTGGCCGCCGCCACCCCGGCCAGCGCCGGCTGGTTGTCGGCGCTCGCCGCCCCCTGCAGGGCCTGGACGGTCAGATTGCCCTTGGGGTCGGTGGCGGGGTCGGTGCGGCCGACGAGGATCCCGGGCTGGGCCAGCACCTGGTACCAGGGCTGGGACTTCACGGCGGCGGCGAGACTGCTGGACGGGTTGTAGCCGAGGACCAGCGGGGAGGTGGCAAACTGGGCAGACCACGACACCCAGTCCCCGTTGGCCGACCCACCGAGGGCGGCGTCGACCGCCGGGCTGGCGCTGACGAAGACGTCACCCTGGTGGACCCTGCCCTGTATCTCGGCCGCCAGCTCCTGCGAGCCCCCCGAGATCCCGGTGAAGCTGTAGCCGGTGGCCTTGTCGAAGGCGGGCCCGATGCCCTTCTCCATCAGGTCGACCAGGGAGCCGGCGTAGAGGACGGCGACCGGGCCCGACCCGTGGGCGGTGGTCGCCGGTCCCTTTGTCGCCGGCGCCCTTGCCGAGGCGGCCGGAGGCGCGGCCCCACACGCCGCCGCCGTCAACGAGAGGGCCATCGCCAGCCCCATCGACCGGCATCTGCAAGGTCTTCTAGCCCATTGTCCTTGCAGGTGCAGGTTTCTCATGGTCAATGCACGGTAGCAGGAGGAGCCGCTGCCGAGGGGGGCCGGGCGGCCCCGGTATGGTCTGGTGGCATGCTCGCCCTTCTGTTCCCAGGTCAGGGATCGCAACGCCCGGGCATGGGCAGGGCGTGGCAGGGCCACCCGTCCTGGGAGGTGGTCGACGAGCTGAGCGACGCCAGTGGCCGGGATCTGGCTCACCTCCTGGTCGACGCCGGCGCCGACGTCCTGCGCCAGACCCGCAACGCCCAGGTGGCCACCTTCGCCCTGTCGATGCTGATCCTCGACGCCGCCCGGCGCAGCGCCCTGGGCGAGGCAGGCGTCGCCGCCGGCGCCGGCCACAGCCTGGGCGAGTACAGCGCGCTGGTGGCCAGCGGCGCCCTTGACCGGGCCCAGGGCGCCCGGCTGGTCGCCGAGCGGGGGGAGGCCATGCACGAGGCCGCCACCGGCCGGCCCGGGACGATGGCGGCCATCCTCGGCCTGGACCTGCCCGCCGTGACCCGAGCCTGCGCCGGGGTGGAAGGGGCATGGGTGGCCAACGACAACGCTCCCGGCCAGGTGGTCGTGGCCGGCACGGCTGCGGGCGTGGCCCAGGTCTCGGAGGCCGCCGTGTCCTCAGGAGCCAGGCGGGTCGTCGCCCTGCCGGTGGGCGGGGCCTTCCACACCCCGCTGATGCAGCCGGCTCAGGACCGCCTCGACGCCGCCCTCGCCCGGACCAGATGGGCGCCGGCGTCGCCACCGGTGGTCGCCAACGTGGACGCTCGCCCCCACACCGCCGGCTGGCCCGAGCTGCTCGGCGCCCAGCTCTGCGCCCCGGTGC
>JBOGGP010000257.1:0-3725 GCA_050744105.1 Acidimicrobiales bacterium | reverse complement strand
TCATGCGCAGGTCCTCGAGCTGGTCGGGGTCGAGCAGGTGGGCCTCGTCGACCAGGAGGAGCACACGACGACCTCGCTCCGCCTCGGCGACCGCCAGGGCGTCGGCGGCCTGGGGGACCAGCGCGCCGTGTGGCGGCGGGCTCGTCCGGCCAGCCCGGCGCGCCGGGGGCGGCGGGGTCCGGTCATTCCGCGGCGCCCTGCCCCCCGCTCAGGGGACCGCTCGGGCCCTCGGGGGCGCAGCAGACCACGGCGAAGGGGAACACCAGCGGGCGGATGGCGGCGAAGCGGGCCTCGACGGCGGCCAGCTCGCGGTGGCGTTGGTCGTCGAGGCCGGTGAGGCGGTCGTGCCAGGCCCGGCGGTCCCGTTCGAGCTGGTGAGCTTCCGCGGCGTCGAGGTCGTCGAAGCTGAGCTGGGTGGCGCCGGGGCCTTCGATGGCCGAGCGCAGGGTGAGCTCGAGCTGGTCGAAAGTGGCCCGGGTGCGGGCCGCCTCGGCCTCCCGCCGGCGCTCGAAGTCGCGGGTGAGGACCTCGACCTGCTGGGCGGCGCGCCGTTCGACATCGCCGGCGAGGAGCGGCGAGATACCGGCCCAGGCGGTGGCCAGGCGGTGGCGGGCGGAGGTCGGGGCGGGGTCGCAGGCGTCGGGGTCGAGGGCCGCTTCGATGGCGGCGCGGATCTTGGCGTAGCGGGCGGCGTCCAGCTCGACCCGCCGGCTGCGGCCGGACCCGGGCAGCTCGCGGCCGGCGACTATCACCTCCTCGTGCAGGCGGGCGCCGTCGCCGCCGACCACCACCAGCCGGGCGAAGGCGGCCACCAGCAGGCTGCCGGCGGCGATGTCGGGGAGCAGGACCCGGACGGCGGTCACCCGGTGCAGGGCCAGCCGGCCGCCCCAGATGGCGCTGCGCAGCAGGCGGGTGGACTGGGCCACCAGGGGGTGTCCGAGGTGGGCCACGACGACGTCGTCGCGCCCAGCGGCGACAGCGGGGTCGAAGGTCAGGGGGCGCGGGGTGCCGTCGAGGGGGTCGGCGAGGCCGGCGACGGTGCGCTCCCAACCGCCCCGCAGCGTGGGGGGGGCGATGAGGTGCGGGGCCTGCTCCCGGAGCGGTGGTTGGCCGGCCAGGCGGAGGGCGGTGTCGACCACCCGGGCCACGTTGGCGGGGGCGACGTGGAGGCGGCGGACGCTGTCGTCGAGCTGGGCCCGGATGCGCTCCGCGGCGGCGCGCAGGTCCTGCTCGGCGCGCAGCGAGGCGGTCGCCGGTCTGGGGGCGACGGTGGTGGGGTCGGCCATGACCGGCCGGCCGAGCATCCGGGCCTCGACCGCGGCGGCGAGGACGGGGTTGACGCTGCCCAGGTCGCGGCGCTCGGTGGCCACCTTGGCGGCCACCCGGGCGAGGAACTCCAGGTCAGCGTCGTACGACCCGGCGGGGGCGCCCTGCCAGCCGGCGCCGACGAAGTGGACGACCTCGACGGGCTGGCGCTGGCCGAGGCGGTCGACGCGCCCGATGCGCTGCTCGAGGCGGTTGGGGTTGAAGGGGATGTCGTAGTTGACTACCCGGTGGCAGTGGTTCTGGAGGTCGATGCCCTCGCTGGCCGCGTCGGTGGCCAGGAGGATCCGCACCGGGTGGCGGTCGGGGTCGGCCTGGAAGGCGGCCTTCAGGTGATCCCTTGCTCTCGGGTCTATGGCGCCGTAGAGGGTCCCGAGATGCTTACCGCCCAGGCCGCGGGCTTCGAGGATCCCGTGCAGCCAGCGCAGGGTGTCGAGGTACTCGGTGAAGACGATGACCCGTTGTGTCGTCCACTGGCCGTCGGGGCGGCAAGCGGCTTCGAGCAGGGCGACGAGGGCCCGGGCCTTGGCGTCGGCCGGCTCGGCGTGGCGGCCGGCTAAGGTCCTCAGCTCCTCGAGGAGGTCCTCGGCTCTGGTGTCCTCCTGGCCGGGGGCCCTTTGTCGGCCCGGTGCGGGGCCTCGGTCCCCGTCGCTGAGGAGGGTGGCGGCGCGGTCCAGGAGGTCGCCTTCGAGGTCGTCGACGGTGGCGTCGTCGCCGGGCTCGTCGTCCCAGGCCAGCGCCTCGGCCAGCCAGTCGGGCAATTCTCCGTCGTCGTCTCGTCTGGGCGCGGTGGGCGCGGCGGCCCTTCGCAGGCTGCCGGCGTGGGCGTCGAGGGTGTGAGCGAACGCGGCCGGCGAGGAGAACAGCCGCTTCTTGAGCAGCAGGGTGATCAGGTCGCCGAGACGCGCCGCGGTCAACCCCGGTGTGCGCCTCCGGGCGGCCGCGTACTCTTCCAGGAGATGGTGGGCCCGCTTCTCGTCGTCGGTGTAGGCCACCTCGACCGCCACGGTGGATCGCGGCGGGAAGCGGGGGGTGCCGCCGGCGTCGACGATGGTGTCCTTCAGGCGCCGGACCACCACCTCGGCCACCATGGCCGGGTCGGGCTCGGCGCCGCGCAGGAATCGCCGCGGGTCGAGCATCTCCAGCAGGGCCTGCCACGACTCGGGGTACCCGTTGTGCGGCGTGGCGCTGAGGAACAGCCGGTGGGTGCTGTGCTCGCCCAGCCGCCGGACCGCCCGGGTCTGCTTGCTGTCCACCGAGTAACCGCGGCCCCGGGTAGGCGCCGGCGGGGCGCAGTGGTGGGCCTCGTCGACGATCAGCAGGTCGAAGAACCCCGGCCTGTCGGTAGCCTGCGGTAGGACCTCGTCGAGGAGGCGCTGGATACGCGGGGTCCGCAACCACTGCATGGAGATGATGGTGCGGGGAAAGACGCCGAACGGGTTGGCTTCGAGCCCGTGGGAGCGGCGCAACTCCTTCAGCCGGCCGGCGTCGAGCACCTCGAAGCCCAGCCCGAAGCGCTCGGCCATCTCGGCCGCCCACTTGCCGGTCAACGACGCCGGGCACACCACGATCACCCGCCGGGCCCGGTGGCGCAGCAGCAGCTCCTGGACGATCAGCCCGGCCTCGATGGTCTTGCCCAGCCCCACGTCGTCGGCGATCAGCAGGTTGACCCGGGGCATCTCCAGGGCCCTGGCCACCGGCACCAGCTGGTACTCCTCGATGCGGATGCCCGAGCGGAACGGGGCCTGCAGGGTGCGGACGTCGGCGCTGGCCACCGTCCCCCAGCGCACCGCGTCCAGGAACGCCCCCAGCTCCTGGGGGTCGTCCCAGCCGTCCTCGGTCACCTCGGGCAGCCGGCTCGCCGGCAGGACCGCCCGGCCGGGCTCGATCTCCCACACCAGGGTCGCCTCGTCGCCCAGGTCGTCGTCGCTGACGCTGGTCAGGGTGACCAGGGTCCGGCCCGGCAGGGTGCCCGCAGACAGCTCGTCGACGGGCTGGGTGCTCGGGCGTAGAGCCGAGACCACCCACTGCTGGCCCCGGGCGCGGACCAGCTGGCCTGGCTCGGGAAGGTCTGCTTCGGTGACCGCCATCTACGTACACACCCCGGGAGGAGGATAGGAGAAGCGCCGCCGGCGGCGTCGCCCGACCTACCACCGCCTGCTGGTATCGACGATCACCTTCGACGGGGCGGCTGGGTCGTACGACACCTGCCTACCTAAGACGAGCGTTGCTTCGTTGACTCTGTTGAGGTCTTGACCAGCGTGAATACTCAAACTGGGCCTCCCGGCATGAATGTGGGTCAGGGCAGCGATCTGACGAGGGGTTTTGCCTTGACCGGCTTGCGGATTCGGCCGTGGCGGAGAGGGAGTCGGGCGTGCTCAGTCCGGGGGCTCCACCTGGAC
>JBOGGP010000256.1:0-3745 GCA_050744105.1 Acidimicrobiales bacterium | reverse complement strand
CCCCTGTGCCGCCCCGCCCGGCCCGGCCGACCCCGGTGCCGCCCCGCCCGGCCCGGCCGACCCCGGTGCCGCCCCGGCGTAGGCGGCGATGCCGGCGTCCAAGGAGGCCTCGGTGATCCCACCGGCGTACTTCAGCGCCACCACGCCGTTGGGGGCCACCAGGTACGACTCGGGTATGCCGTGGACCCCCCAGACCACGTCGGCCGTGCTGTCGGCGACCACCGGCCAGGTGACCGCCTTGGCCTCGAGGTAGGACCGCGCCGAGCCCACGTCGCCCGGGTCGTACTCGACGCCGAGGACGGTGGCGTCGCCGGCGGCGGCGTGGTCGCGCACGAAGGACCCGAGGGCGGGCATCTCCGCCTGGCACGGCGGGCACCAGCTGGCGAAGAAGTTGACCAGCACCCATCGGCCCCCCAGGGCGGCCAGCCCAGCCCGGCCCGGCCCGTCGATCACCGCTCCGGCCAGGGCCGGGGCCGGCCGGCCGAGCAGGGGGGTCTGGACCTCGACCGACGCCGGGGGGGAGGCGGCAAACACCGCCACCACCGCGGCCATGACCGCGGCCACCCCCAGGCACGCCCACAGCGTCCAGCGCCGGGGCCGGCCCCTGGCCACCCTCCCCTCGCCACCCTCCCCCGCCGGTGCCGGCGCCAGCGCCGTCACTGGCCCGACCCAGGGCCGATCGCCGCCCCACCAGCCTGGCCATCCTCGCCCGCCGCACCGGCCCCGACGCCCGCCGCCACTGCGGTGCCGGAGAGGACTGCCGGGCCCCCCCCCACAACAGCCTCCCGGCCAGACCCTGCCTCCCGGCCAGACCCTGCCTCCCGACCAGACCCTGCCTCCCGGCCAGACGTCGCCCCGTCCGGCACGCCGGCGGAGGCCGACACGCCGGCGGGGGCCGACACGGCGTCGGTGGGCCGCCTCCGGCGCCGGCCCGGCCACGCGGCCAGGATCGTCCCGCCCAGGATCACGCCGCCGCCGATCCATATCCACATGACCAGCGGCTCCACGATCACCCCGATCGACACCGGACCGCCGGGCCCGGCGCCGGCGGCGGCGGGCAGCGAGGCGGGGACGGTGGTCAGCGTCAGGTAGACGTCGGTGGTCAGCGTGCTGCTGACCGAGGGGGTGCCCACGGCCTCGCCCTGGTAGGGATAGGAGCTGACCGCCGGCCGGTAGGGGCGGGGACCGTCGACCAGGACGGTGGCCTCCACCGAGGACTTCTGGGCGGTGACCACCGTGCGCAACCCCCGGTAGGTGAGGGTGTGGCCGTCGAAGTGCACGGTCTGCCCGGGGCGCAGCTCGAAGGTGGCCGACCGGGCGAAGGAGTGGCTGGCGGCGAAGGCCACGGCGATCAGCACCACGCCCAGGTGGACGACCATCCCGCCGTTGGCCCGCCCCACCAGGCCCCGCAGTCCCTGGCGACGCAGGGCGAGGACCAGCTGGCGGGTGGCAGAGCCACCGGCGAAGGCACCGAGGCCGAAGGCCAGCAGCGGCGACAGGCCGCGCAGGCCGGCGGCCACGCAGGCCACCAGGGTGGCGGCGGCGGCGAGGCCGGGCCACGCCAGCCGGGCGCGCAGCAGCGAGGTCGACGCCTTGCGCCAGGGCAGCACCGGGGCCACCGCCATCAGGAACAGCAGGCACACCACGATGGGCATGGTCATGGTGTCGAAGTACGGGCGCCCCACGGTCACCTGGGTGTTGCTGACCGCCTGGGCCACGAGGGGGAAGACGGTGCCGAGGAGCACCACGAAGGCGAAGGCGCCAAAGAGGAGGTTGTTGGCGAGGAACGCCCCCTCGCGCGACAGCGGGGAGTCGATGAGGCCGGGGGAGCGCAGCCGGTCCCCCCGCCACGCCAGCAGCCCCACCGACACCGCCACCACCAGGGCGAAGAAGCCGAGCAGCTCGGGCCCGATGTCGGAGGTGGTGAAGGAGTGGACGGACTGCAGCACCCCCGAGCGGGTGAGGAACGTGCCGAGGATGGTCAGGCTGAACGTGGCCGCCAGCAGCGACAGGTTCCAGACCCGCAGCATCCCCCGCCGCTCCTGGACCATGACCGAGTGGATGTAGGCGGTGGCGGTCAGCCAGGGCAGGAAGGCGGCGTTCTCCACCGGGTCCCAGGCCCAGTAGCCGCCCCATCCCAGCACCTGGTAGCTCCACCAGGCGCCGAGGACCACGCCGGCGGTCAGGAAGCCCCAGGCGAAGAGGGTCCAGCGCCGGGTCTCGACCAGCCACCCCTCGCCCACCCGGCCGGTGACCAGGCTGGCCACGGCAAAGGAGAAGGGGATGGTGAAGCCGACCAGGCCGAGGTACATGATCGGGGGGTGGAAGGCGACCAGGATGTGGTTTTGCAGCAGCGGGTCAGGGCCTGACCCGTTGGTGGGAGTGGGCAGCGGGGCCCTGGCGAAGGGGTTGGACGCGGTGAGCATGAGGGCGAAGAAGAAGGCGCCGGCGGCGTAGGCCGTCACCGTGGCCCAGCCCACCAGGGGGTCGGTCACCCGATGGCGGAAGTGGCGGGCCATGATCGCCAGGTAGCCGGACAGGACTAGTGCCCACAGCAGGATGGAGCCCTGGAGGGCCGACCACATGGCGGTCACGCGGAACAGCAGGGGCGTGGCCAGGCTCACGTTGCCGTCCACGTACGCCAGCGTGAAGTCGTGGGTGACCAGGGCGCGCTGCATGGCGGCGGTGGCCGCCACGGCGCCGGCCAGGATCAGCCAGGTGTAGCTGCGCCCGGTGCGCAACAAGGCCTCCCGGCCCCGGACCAGGCCGGTCACCAGCGTGGTGATGCCGGCCAGGCAGGCGATGAGGGCGAGGAGCAGGCCGGCTTCGCCGAGGGCGATGTTCATCGGCCTGTCCCCGAGGGGGGCGGCACCTGGGGCCGGAGCCGGTCGGGGTGGGCCTCGACGTAGCTGGCGGTGTGCTTGACCATGATCAGGTTGCTGGCGTATACGGACCCGGACCAGTGGCCGTCGAGGACGACGGGTATGCCGGGCTTGAACAGCTGGGGAGGCGAGCCGGTGCTGACCACCGCCACGGTGGTGCCCCCGCCGAAGATGGAGAACCGCACCGTGTCCCCCGACTCGGTCACGCCGGCCGCCACCGTGCCCTCTATGCGGAACGGCCTGGTGCCGAGCCGGGCCTTCTCCTGGACGGCCTGGGTGGTGGTCTTGAAGTACTCGGTGGCGTTGGTCAGGCCCCTCGTGACCAGGAAGGCCAGGGCGCCGGCGATGACCAGGCCGGCCACCCACTGGCGCCGGCGGCTGCCGAGGCGCGCCCGCCGGCCCGGACCGGGCGGGGGGCCCCCGCCCCGGGCCGGGCGGACCGTGCCGGTCAGCGCCACCCGCGCCCGCCACCGGGTGGAGCCTGGTCGGCGCCGCCACTCGGGTCCTGTCCGTGCTCGGGAGGCGGGAGGGAGCGCGAGAGCACCCGGCCGCGGCGCAGCACCCACCACCCGTACAGGCAGATCCCCACTGCCGCCGCCGCCCAGCCGCCGGCCACGTAGCCCTCCATCAGCCCGCCCCCCCCACGGCTCCAGGTGCGAGAGGCCGGGGCTCGACAGGCCGTTGCTCGACAGGCCGCTCGACAGGGCCGGCCCCCACCGGCTCCATGGCGCCGTCTAGCCCGGCCTCGGCGTGCCGGGAGGCGATGGCCATGGCCAGGCCGTCGCGCTCGAAACGGTCCTCCAGCTCCTCGACCCGGTAGCGGTGGATCAGCAACCAGGCGAACACCAGCCCGTAGGCCACGA
>JBOGGP010000255.1:0-3760 GCA_050744105.1 Acidimicrobiales bacterium | reverse complement strand
GGCCTGAACCCCCGGGCCGGCCTGAACCCCGGGCCGGCCTGAACCCCGGGCCGGCCTGAACCCCGGGCCGGCCTGAACCCCGGGCCGGTCTGAACCCCGGGCCGGCCTGAACCCCGGGCCGGCCTGAACCCCGGGCCGGCCTGACATCTGGGCCGGCCTGACATCTGGGTCTGACCGGGTCAGACCCGGCGGGGCCGGCCCCCCGGGGAGCACAATGGGTGGCGACCATGTCATCCCTGGCGTCCCAACTGCAGTTCGCGGCGGAGCTCCTGACCCTGCTGGTGGCCGCCGGCGGCCTCATCCTCATGGTCCTGAGAGACGACCTCACCGGTGGGTCGCGCTGGGCCCGCGGCGCCCTGTCGGTGGGCTTCGCGGCCATGGGGGTAGCCGCTTTCGCCCAGGGCTCGGCGCTGGTGACGACCGACGCCCACGGGGCCCTGAGCGGGCTGCGCCTGGCCGGCGACGCCGTCCTGGCCGCCGGTTCCCTGCGCTGGAGCGCCGGGCGGGGCACCCGCGGCGCCTTCTGGGTCGGTATCGGGCTCAGCGCCGCAGCCGCCGTCCTGGAGCTGACGACGGCCCCCCGGCCGGCTGCCGACGTCGTCCTCGTCGCCGGCGGCCTCGGCATCACCGCCGCCCTGGTCGTGGCCAGCCGGCGGTCCATCGCCGCCCAGGTCGCCGCCAGCGCCGCCACCACCCTCCTGGTTGTGGTGCTGGTGCTGTCGATTGCCCTGTCCGCGCTGATCTCGTCGTCGGTCCAAAACGACCAGGTTGCTGCCCTGCGAGCCCGGGGTCTGGTCGAGTCGTCCCAGGCCCGGGCGGCGGCAACGGGCACATCCGACCTGGCCCGCCTGGTGGCGGTGAGCCTCCAGGGCACGTCCGCCCTGGCCGACCTCCCGGACACGACCAGGCTGGAGGCCGAGCTGACCGCCCTCGCCCGCGCCGTCACCCCCGCCGGTGGGGTAGCGGCCGCATCCGCCAACCTGGCCTTCGTCCTGGCGGACGGCACGTTGGTCACTCCGGGCCGGGCGCCGGCCGCCCCCGCCCTCGACGCCATAGGTCACATGGAGGTCAACAAGGTGCTGTGCCTGACCCTCCGCCGCGGCCAGCCGGTCGCCGTCGCATCGCAGATCCAGGTCGTCACCGGAGACGTCGTGGCCTGGGCGACCGCTCCCGAGTGCCAGGGAACGAGCGGGTTGGGAGCCAAGCTCATCGGCGCCGTGGTGGCCTACACGCCCCTGGATGCCAACTACCTGGCCGGTCGCCAGGGCATCGACAACTCCACCTCGCTCGCCGTGGTCTCGCCCTGTGGCGTGCTCGCCGCGTCCCCCCCCTCCCCCTCGTCCCTCTCGCCGGCCCCCGGCGCCGCGGTGACGGCACTCGTCGGGCAGTCCGAGCTCGAAGGCCGCTCGTTCACCAGGGTGGTCAACGGCCAGGCCGTCTCTGTCCAGCCCCTGGTCCAGCCACCGCCCCCGGCTCGCTGCGACCAGGCCGCCATCGTGCTCTCGACCAGCTCGGCGCTCGTGGAGGCCGGGCGCAGCGGCGTCCAGCGCGCCATCTTCCTCGTCGCCCTCGGGGGCACCCTGCTGGCTCTGCTGCTGGTCGCCGCCGTGGGCGAGCGGGCGACCGCCGGCCTGAGCCGCCTGACCGAGGTGGCCGAACGCATCCGCGGCGGCGACACCGGCGAGCGGGTCGGGATGTCGGGGAGCGACGAGGTGGCTGTCCTCGGTGCTGCCTTCGACTCCATGGTGGAGTCGATCGAGGTGCAAAGGACCGCCCTCCAGGCCGCCGCCGACGACGAGACCCGCCTGCGCAACCGCCTCCAGGCCGTGGTCGCCGGCATGGGCGAGGCCCTGGTGGCGACCGACCGGGCCGGCCGGGTAACTGACTTCAACAGCGCAGCCGAGGAGCTGACCCAGACGGCGGCCCGCTCAGCCCTCGGCCGGCCCGCTGGCGGGGTCGTGCAGCTCGTCTCCGAGGACGGCCGCCCCATCGACCTGGCGGCCACGGCCCCCGCCACCGCGGGGGCGTCGCGCTGGTCGGTGGTCGGCGCCCTAGGCCGGCCGGACCGGTCCGAAATCCCGGTGCTGGTCTCGTCCGGAACGCTGCGAGGTTCCGCCGGCGAGGCCGCCGGCCGGGTCCTGGTGCTGCGCGACCTCCGCCGCGAGCGCGAGCTCGATCGGATGAAATCGGAATTCCTGTCCCGGGTCGGCCACGAGCTGCGTACACCGCTCACCGGAATCTTGGGGTATGCCGAGATACTGGTGCGACGCACCGTCGAACCCGACAAGGCCAGCCAGTGGTACGGCGAGATCCTGCAATCAGGAAAGCGCCTGGAGCGGATAGTCGAACTGCTGGAATTCTTCGCGTCGTCGGGCGCCGACCGGGTGGTCATAAGGCCAGAGCCGATCTCGGCCCGGGTCTTTCTGGCCGGCGTGGCTTTTCCGTGGAAGGAAAGGTTGGGGAAAGGACACCCCATCGTGCGCAGGGTCGATCCGGCCACCCCGCCGCTCTACGCCGATCGCAGCTGGTTGGCCCTCGCCGTGGACGAGCTCATCGACAACGCCGTCAAGTTCTCGCCCGAGGGGGGTCGGGTCGGGCTGGCGGCGTCACCGGGCTGGGCCAGGGGGGTCGAGATCCGGGTCAGCGACCGCGGCGTAGGCATGACTGCCGCCCAGCGGGAGGTGGCCTTTGCCGAGTTCGTCCAGGGTGACGAATCCGACACCCGGCGGTTTGGGGGCCTCGGGTTGGGCCTGGCCCTGGTCCGCCGGGTGGTCGAGGGCCACGGCGGGTCGGTGACCTGCCGGTCGGCGCCGGGCCGGGGCTCGACCTTCACCATCCGCCTGCCCGGGCCCGCCGGTCGCTGACGGCATCCAACACCTCGGCCGCCGGCCGCCTTACGCTGTCCGGGCATGGCCGAACCGCGTTCCCCGCACGTCTCGGTCGACTCGCTCTCGGCTGATCTCATCGCCCAACGTGGGTTTTCGGTTTCGCGGCGCGGCTTCGACGCTGGCGAGGTCCGGGAATTCCTCGGTCGGGTGGCCGGCGAGGTGCGCGAGCTGAGGGAACGACTGGAGTGGGCCACCGAGGCCCGGCGGGACGCCGAGGAGCGCGCCCTGCACCCCAGGTTCGACGAGGAGACCCTGCTCGGCGCCGTGGGGGAGGAGACGGCCAACATCTTGCGGTCGGCCCGGTCGGCCGCCGCCGACATCCACACCCGGGCCGAGGAGAGGGCCGCCGCCGTGCTGGGCGAGGCCGGCGAGGTGCTGGGCCGCCGGGTGGCCGAGGCCGAGACCGCCGCTGCCGCCGTGACCTCGGCGGCCCAGGAGGGGGCCGAGGCCGTAAGGGCGGCGGCCCGCCAGGATGCCGAGGGCGTCCGCCAGCAGGCCGACCAGGAACGCCGCATGACCGTCGAGGCGGCCCAGTCCATCCGGGAAAAGATCCTGGCCGACCTCAACCGCCGGCGTCGGATGGCCAACGTCCAGATCGAGCAGCTGCGGGCAGGCCGGGAGCGGCTGCTCGACGCCTACATGGTGGTGCGCCGGACCCTCGAGCAGGTTACCGACGAGCTGCAGCGGGCCGACGGTGAGGCTCGGGCGGCGGCCGACGTCGTCGGCCGCCGGGCCGCCGGGCCCGACGGTGACGCCGAGTTCGGCCCCGGACGGGTGACCGCCGAGGTGGCCGTGGTCCCTGTTCCCCCCGCCGGCGAGGGCGCCGGCCCGCTCGACGACCTGGCGCCCCGGCCGAGTGCCGAGCCGGCGCC
>JBOGGP010000254.1:0-3767 GCA_050744105.1 Acidimicrobiales bacterium | reverse complement strand
GATGGGACCGGCTCCGGTCACGAGCACCGTGGCCGGCGCCCAGGTCGCCCGGGCGCCTATCCGGGCGATGTGGTCCCAGGCCTTGGCCACCACCGTGGTGGGCTCGAGCAGGACGCCCAGGTCGCCCAGGCCGGGGTCCACCTTGACGGCGAAGTCGGCGGTGATCCGGTAGCGCTCCCGGGCGTAGCCGTGGTGGGACTTGATGCCCCACTCGGTGTACTGGCCGTTGCGGCACATGTCCCACTCGCCCACCGCGCAGTTGGCACAGGGGACGGGGTCGGGGCGGCGAACGATACCGACCACCAGGTCGCCCGGGGCCAGGCCGCAGCCGCCCGGGGCCTCGACCACCTCGCCGACGGACTCGTGGCCGATGGCCAGGCGCGCCTCTCCCGGCGGGGCCCACCCGTAGTCGCCGGCGATGATCTCCATGTCGGTCCCGCACACGCCGACGGCCCGGGTCCTGACCAGGACCGCCCCGTCGGACTCGGGGGGCTCGGGCAGGTCGCTCAGCTCGACCGATCCGGCCCGGAGGGGGACTACCGTGACCGCTCGCATGGACAAGACCGTAGCGGGCCGGTGCCGGGGGTGAGCCCGGCGCCGGCGCCGGCCACGGCGCGGTCTTGACCCTCGGTTCGCGGCGGGGGCTCCTGCTGGTGGCCAATCCCCGCATGGCCGATCCCAACTTCGACCGCACCGTGGTCCTGGTCGTGGCCGACGGGGCCGACGGCTCGCTCGGCCTCGTCCTCAACCGGCCAACCCCCACTGCGGTGGCCGACGCGTTTCCCGGTTGGGAGGACGTGGCGTCGGACCCGGCGGTCGTCTTCGGGGGCGGCCCGGTGGACTCCTCGGCGGTGATCTGCCTGGCCCAGCAGCTGGTGGGAGGACGGATGGGCGAGGGCTGGTCCCCTGTCGCCGGCCGGGTGGGGACGCTCGACCTCACCGGCGGCCCGGTGGGTGCGGCGGCCGCCGATGGCCTGCGCATCTTCGCCGGCTACGCCGGCTGGGGCCCGGCCCAGCTGGAGTCGGAGGTGGAGGCCGGGGGCTGGTTCGTCGTCGGCGCCGAGGCGTCCGACGTGGTGGGAGGGGACCCGGGCTCGCTGTGGCGCCGGGTCCTGCGCCGCCAGCGTTCCCCGCTCGCCCTGGTGGCCGCCTTCCCCTCCGACCCGGCCGACAACTGAGCATCGGGCGCCGGTGGCTCCAGTGCTCGTCCCCGGCCGCTACCCCTTGTCGCGGCTGCGCTGGCGCGCCCGGTCGGCGCCGGCGAGGGTGACCTTTCGCAGCCTGACGGCGGAGGGGGTGACCTCCACGCACTCGTCCTCGCGGATCAGCTCGAGGGCCTGCTCCAGCGACAGCTGGCGGGCCGGAACCAGCCTCACCGTCTCGTCGGCCGCCGCGGCGCGCATGTTGGTCTGCTTTTTCTCCTTGGTGGGATTGACGTCCATGTCCTCGGCCCGGGCGTTCTCGCCCACGATCATCCCTTCGTAGACCTCCACCCCGGGCCCCACGAACATCGACCCCCGTTCCTGCAGGTTCGTCAGGGCGTAGGCCGTGGTCGGCCCCCGCCGGTCGGCCACCAGCGAGCCGTTGGGCCGGGTGCGCAGCTCCCCGTGCCACGGCTCCCAGCCCTCGAAGACGTGGTGGAGCTGGCCCGTCCCCCGGGTCTCGGTCAGGAACTCGGTCCGGAACCCGATGAGCCCCCTCGCCGGCACGATCCACTCCATGCGCACCCAGCCGCTCGACCCACCACCGCCCATCAGCTCCATGCGCCCCTTGCGCATCGACAGGAGCTGGCTGGCCACCCCCAGGTACTCCTCGGGGACGTCGACCGAGACCCGCTCCACCGGCTCGTGGCGCCGGCCGCCGACCTCGCGCACGATCACCCTGGGCTTGCCGACGGTGAGCTCGAATCCCTCGCGCCGCATCAGCTCCACCAGGATGGCCAGGGCCAGCTCGCCCCGGCCGAGCACCTCCCAGGTGTCGGGGCGGTCGGTGGGCAGCACCCGGATGGAGACGTTGCCGACCAGCTCGGTGTCGAGCCGGCTCTTGATCTGGCGCGCCGTCAACTTGGTGCCGGCGGGCCCGGCCGCCGTGGCCGTGCCGGCCAGCGGGGAGGTGTTGACCCCGAGGGTCATCGACAGGCTGGGCTCGTCGATGGTGATGACCGGCAGGGGCCGGGGGTCGTCGGCGTCGGCCAGGGTGTCGCCGATCATGATCTCGGGGATGCCGGCCACGGCGATGATGTCGCCGGGGCCCACCCCCTCGGGCGGGGCGTCCACCCGGGCCAGCGCATCGGTCACGTAGAGCTCGCTGACGCGCACCCGCTCGGCCGAGCCGTCGTGACGGCACCAGCTGACCGCCTGGCCCTTGCGCAGGTGGCCGTTGAACATGCGGCACAACGCCAGGCGGCCCACGTAGGGGGAGGCGTCGAGGTTGGTGACCAGGGCCTGGAGAGGGTGACCGTCGACGTAGGTGGGGGCGGGCATGTGGGTGACCAGGAGGTCCATCAGGACCTTGAGGTCGGGGGCGTCGGCAACGTCGGCGGGGGCCAGGGCGGCCTGTCCGGCCCGGGCGTTGCAGTAGACGACGGGGAGCTCGATCTGCTCCTCGGTGGCCCCCAGGTCGATGAACAAGGCGTAGACCTCGTCGAGCACCTCCGCCGGCCGGGCATCGGAGCGGTCGATCTTGTTGATCACCACGATCACCGGGAGGCGGGCCTCGAGGGTCTTGCGCAGGACGAAGCGGGTCTGGGGGAGAGGACCCTCGCTGGAGTCGACCAGGAGGAGCACGCCGTCGACCATGGTCAGTCCCCGCTCCACCTCGCCCCCGAAGTCGGCGTGACCAGGGGTGTCGACGATGTTGACGGTGAGGTCCCCGTAGGCCACGGCCGTGTTCTTGGCCAGGATGGTGATGCCCTTCTCCCGCTCGAGGTCGGTGGAGTCGAGCACCCTCTCGGCCACCTCGGCGCCGGCCCGGAAGGCGCCGGACTGGCGGAGCATGGCATCGACGAGCGTTGTCTTGCCGTGGTCGACGTGGGCCACGATGGCGATGTTGCGGAGATCGGCGCGTCTCATGAAGGAAACCTTGGGGAAAGGGAGCGGCGCCGGTGCGCCCGCCGCGCCCAGGTTAGCCGCAGTGCCGCGGTGACCGGCCTGGGCCGCTGGGCCAGACTTCGTCATCGCCACTGCCGCCAGAGCCCGCTCGCCGGGGCAGGGCCGCGCCGTGCGCTCTCCGGCGCCGGCCCGGGCCGCCGGCGGGCAAGGCGGCGGGGGGGCCGGCGAGGCGGGGAGCGACCGAGGCTGGAAGCGCCGGTGGGTGGCCGGCGCCGGGCCGGCGGCCCTCGCCGTGGCGACCACCGCCGGGTGCGCGGCGGGCGGCTGGCGGGGCCCCGACGTGGCCGCCCAGGCCTACCGGGTGGGCCTGGTGCAGGCTCACGGCCTGGCCGTCTGGGATCCGGGCTGGTACGGCGGGACGTTCCCGCTCAACTACAGCGTGGTCTTCCCGGCCGTGGCCGCGGTGGTGGGCGTGTGGGTGGCCGTGGCCGCCGCCGCCGGCGGGGCCGCCGCCGGCTTCGACCACCTGGTGCGGCGGGGATTCGGCCGCCGCCCCCTCGGGTCGTGGTACTTCGCCCTCTCCACCGGCGTGGAGGTCCTCGTGGGTCAGTGGGCGTTCCTGGCCGGCGAGGCCCTGGCCCTGGCCGCCGTGGTCGTCCTGGCCGGGCGGTGGGGCGCCGGCGCAGGCCGGCCCGGGCGGTGGGGCGCCGGCGGGCC
>JBOGGP010000253.1:0-3776 GCA_050744105.1 Acidimicrobiales bacterium | reverse complement strand
GGTTATGGGCGTGCTCAACGTGACGCCCGACTCGTTCTACGACGGGGGTCGCTGGTTCGACCCTGACATGGCCATCCGCCACGGGCTCGACATGGTTGCCGAGGGCGCCGACATAGTCGACGTGGGGGGCGAGTCCACCCGGCCGGGCGCGGCAGCCGTGGACCCGGGACAGGAGCTGGCCCGGGTGCTCCCGGTGGTGGAGGCCCTGGCTCCCCACGTAAGGGTCTCGATCGACACCCGGCACCGGGTGGTGGCCGAGGCGGCCCTGGCCGCAGGGGCGGACCTGGTCAACGACGTCTCCGCCACCCTGTGGCCGGTGGCCGCCGCCGGCGGGGCGGGCTGGATCGCCATGCACATGCGAGGGGAGCCGGCAGACATGGCCACCAGGGCCCGGTACCAGGACGTCGTGGCCGAGGTGACCGCCTACCTGGTAGCCCGGGCGGAGGCGGCGGCGGCCGGCGGGGTGACGGAGATCTACATAGACCCGGGCATCGGCTTCGCCAAGGACGCCGGCCACAACCTGGCCCTGCTCGCCCATCTGGACAGGATGGTGGCCACCGGGTGGCCGGTGGTGGTGGGGACCAGCCGCAAGAGCTTCCTCGGCCGGATCTGCCCGGGGCCCGGTGGCCAGCCGGCGCCGGCCGAGGACCGCCTGGAGGCGTCACTCGCCACCGCGGCGTGGGCCATGACCCAGGGGGTGGCGGTGGTGCGGGCCCACGACGTGGGCCCGACGGTCCATGCCGCCCGGCTGGCCCAAGGCGGGACCTCTCCGAGTGGCGCCGTCGCCGGGGCCCCCCCGGCCCGCGGCCGGCCGTGAAGGGCAAGTGGGCGCGGGGCATCCCGCCGCGGCTCTTCGCGTGGATCATCAAGGGCCAGCTGGCAATAAGCGAACGTCCTGGCGGCTACGCCCGCAACCACCGACAGGTCCGTCGCAAGGAGGAGATCCTGTGGCTGAAGAGCGAGGGGTTCACCCTGGTGGTCTCGCTGCTCGGCTCCCCCCACAACCTCCACGCCTACGACGAGCTCGAGGTCTCCTGGGCTCACCTGCCGTTCGGCCCGGCCGACGACCCTGCCGCCGTGCTCCCCGATCTGTACACCCGCCTGCGTGACTGGCTGGCCAAGGGTGAGCGGGTGCTCATCCACGGCGAGGAGGTCAACGACCGGCTCATGGGTGTCGTCGCCGGCTACCTGCGGTGGTCGGGCCTGGTGCCCTCGGGGCCCAAGAGCATCGCCGTGGTCGAGAGGCTCCTCGGCCGCCAGATGGGCCCCCCCGGGCGGGAGCTGGCCGCCGCCGCACCCGGCCTGGGCGGTCGATCGGCCGAGCCCCTGGGCAGCTGAGGGCGCCGTGGGCAGGGGGGAGGGCGGGGGCGACCGCATCGAGCTGCGCGGCCTGCGCGTGGTCGGGTCCCACGGCGTGCTCCCCGAGGAGCGGGCCCGGGCCCAGCCCTTTGAGGTCGACATCGACCTGTACGCCGATCTGGGGCCGGCCGGCGGCTCGGGCGGCCTCGGCGACACCGTCGACTACGCCTCGCTGTGCCAGGCGGCGGCCGCTGTCTTCGCCGGGCCCAACGCCGACCTCATCGAAACCCTGGCCCAACGGGTGGCTGGCGCGGTCCTGGCCGCGGCCGCCCCCTCCGGGTCCTCGGTGACTGTGACGGTGCGCAAGCTGCGGCCGCCGGTCCCTCACGACCTGGCTTCGGCGGCGGTGACCATCCACCGGTCGCCATGACCGACCCTCGGGCGCCGGCCCCTGCTCCCAGGGCCGCCCGGGCCCGGAGGGCCTTTCTCGGGCTCGGCTCCAACCTCGGGGGGCGCCGGGAGCACCTGCGCCGGGCAGTCGCCGGCCTGCCCGACGTGGTGGCCGTCTCGGCGCTCTACGAGACGGACGCGCTGGGCGGCCCCGCCGGCCAGGGGCCGTACCTCAACTGCGTGGTCGAGCTGCGCACCGCCCGGCCGGCCCGGGAGCTGCTTGCCGCCGCCCAGGAGGCGGAGGTGGCGGCCCGCCGGGTCCGCCAGCACCACTGGGGCCCGCGCACCCTGGACGTGGACGTCCTGTGGGTGGACGGCGAGGAGGTCTCGGAGCCGGACCTGGTGGTGCCCCACCCCCGCATGTGGGAACGGGACTTCGTCCTGGTGCCCCTGGCCGACCTGGCCCCGGACCTGGTCGGGGACCGGGGCGGGGGCCACGGCACCCTTCCGCCTGGCGTCCGCCCCGCCGGTATGCTCTGAGGCACACGAACGGCACCGCCCAGGTGGGCCGGAACGGCAACGAGGAACGAGTGCAAAGAGCAGCGGTACCAGCGGTGGAGCCGCGCGTCGTCACCGTCACCGACCCCGACCAGTGGCGCCGGGCCCTCGACGGGGCCCGCGCCGGAGGGGCCCGGGTCGGCCTGGTCCCGACCATGGGGGCGCTGCACGCCGGCCACCTCTCGCTTGTCCGCCGGGCCGCCGCGACCGACGACGTGGTGGCCATCACCGGCTACGTCAACCCTCTGCAATTCTCCCCGACCGAGGACCTGGCCACCTACCCCCGGGACCCCGAGCGCGACGCCGCGCTGGCCGCCGGTGCGGGGGCCCGGCTGGTGTTTGCCCCGACCACGGACCAGCTGTGGCCGACCCCGCCGGCGACGGCGGTGAGCCTGCCGGCACTGGCGGGCCACCTCGAAGGGACCTCCCGGCCCGGCCACCTCGACGGGGTGGCCCTGGTGGTGGCCAAGCTGCTCTGCCTGTCGGGGCCCTGCACGGCCTACTTTGGAGAAAAGGACTGGCAGCAACTGGTCATGGTGCGCCGGCTGGTGGCCGATCTCTCCCTGCCCGTCGTGGTGGTCGCCGGCCCGACGGTACGCGACCCTGACGGCCTGGCCGTCTCCAGCCGGAACGCCTACCTGACCCCAGCGGAGCGGGCGGCGGCCCCGACCCTGTACTACGCCCTCCTGGCCGGGCGGGCCGCGGTGGAGGAGGGCGAGCAGCGGCCTGAAGCGCTGAGGGCGGCAATGGCCGCCGTGCTCGCTCGCCAGCCTCGCCTCTGCGCCGAATACCTCGAGGTCGCCGACCCCGCCGACCTCACCAGCCCCGAGCAGGTCCGCGGGGAGGTCCGCCTGATCGGCGCCGCCCGCCTGGGCCGGGCCCGGCTGGTCGACAACATCTCCGCCGCCCCGCCCCCGAGCGCCGCCCCGCCCCCGAGCGCCGCCCCGCCCCCGAGCGCCGGCCCGCCCCCGAGCACTCGGGACCCGGGGGGCGACTGACGTGCGCCGCCGCATGCTCAAGTCCAAGATCCACCGGGCCACCGTGACCGGAGCCGACCTCAGCTATGTCGGCTCGATAAGCCTGGGCCCCGACCTGATGGCCCGGGCCGACATCCTCCAGTGGGAGCAGGTGGCGGTCCTCGACATCGACAACGCGGCGCGCCTGGAGACCTACGCCATCGCCGGCCAGCCCGGCCAGGTGTGCGTCAATGGGGCCGCGGCCCGCCTGGTCCACCCCGGCGACCGGGTGATCATCCTCACCTACGCCGACTACGACGACGACGAGCTCGACGGCTTCGCCCCCCTGGTCGTCCACGTGGACGCGGCCAACCGCCCGGCGGGGACGGGGCCGACGTGACCGGTGGCGGCGGCCCCGGAGCCGGCCAGGGCCCCGAGCTCGACCTGCTGATCGTCGGCAGCGGCGTGGCCGGCCTGTCCGCCGCGCTGCGGGCGGTCGATGTCGAGCCGGGCCTGCGCGTCGGCGTCCTGTCCAAGGGCGAGCTGGCCGACTCGGCCACCCAATGGGCCCAG
>JBOGGP010000252.1:0-3793 GCA_050744105.1 Acidimicrobiales bacterium | reverse complement strand
CTGCACTGACCCCACGGGAAACCTCCTCCCGATCGGCCCCACTCAACTCGACACCACGCAACCGAACACCTCCACGAAGTCGGACGACTCTACCGAGGTGACGCACTCACCCATTTACACTGCCCAGCTACAAGCCGAGGATTAGCGAGAGGGCCTTGTCGACAGTTCGTTTACGGCCGAGCACGGCTTCGACCGCATGGGCCGGCTGGACGGTCTGGAGTTCTTTGTCGACGTCCGGGCTGGTGTTGAGGCCGACGATCATGCCGAAGCGGGCCAACAGGGCGGCCAGCTCGTCGAGGGGGGGATGACCTCGCCCGCCCACTCTCCCGGCTCGCCGTTCGCCCGGCCTGCTGATGGCGCCATGGTCAGGGTCGGACCGGAGATGGGGTGGCGAACTCTCGGACTTCGACTTCGACACCGGTCCGGGCGGCGGTGTCGACGAGATGGAGCAGGAGTGAGGTGACGTGTTCGTCGAGGTATTCCTCGCCGCAGTTGTCGCACACATCTGCAGGCACGGCTTTGACGACCAGGGTGGTGTGGTCGCGGTTGTGTCCAGTCCTCGATACATCACAACGAGCACCTGAGCGGGATCCGCATCGATCCAGCCCGCGACGCTCCCGTAGGTGACCGGCAGATCCAGACGGTGTGGCCGCCGGCCAACTTTCGGCCGGCTGGTGAGGCCCTGTTCACATCTGGCAACACTCTCGTGTAAGGTGGGCCGTGGCCCGGCAGCGGCACCCGGTCAAGGACATCGAGGCCGCGGTCCGCTATGCGGAGAGCAACGGCTGGATCGTCGTGGCGTCGGGATCGTCGGCTCACTCATGGGCCAAGCTCCGATGTCCAGGGGACTGCCCGCAGCGCTCGGTGTGGTCGACGCCGGCCGACTCGGTCGCCCATGCCCGTCAGCTAAGGGCTTTCGTGGACCGTTGTCCCCACCCCGCGAAAGGAGTGTCCTTATGAGTGACTTCGAGTTCGAGCTGGTCGCCACCGGCGTCGTTGACGACGCGACCATCGACGCCCTGTTCGAGGCCGGCTGTGGCGACGCCACCTTCGGCGCCCGAGACGGTGTCGTGACGGCGCTGTTCTCCCGCGAGGCCACGGATCTGACCGCGGCCGTCATGTCGGCCATCGCCGCGGTCGAGGGGGTCCTGGGCCGTGGAGCGGTGATGCGGGTGGAGCCCGACGAGCTGGTGTGGGCGGCCGAGATCGCGGCGCGGCTCGGAAGGACACGCCAGTCGGTGCGGATGCTGATCGACGGCCAGCGCGGACCGGGAGGCTTCCCCACGCCAGCGGCGTCGGTAACCCGCAATCCCCTTTGGCGTTGGTCGGAGGTGGCCGACTGGTTCGAGCACTACGAGGGCCGGCCGGTTACTGACCCCGAACGCTCTGCCGTGATCGGGGCGATCAACGGGGCGCTCGAGGCTCGTCGCAACTTGCGGGCCCGACCGGACCGGGGGTTGACCAAGGCCGTGAAGGCGCTCCTCGCTTCATGACGAGCCGATCGGGATACGCCGACGGTCCAACAGTAGGTTCCCTTCACGAAACGTCCTTCTGTGAAGGAACGTGCAGCGGTACGAACAATTGGCGGTCCGCGGGGTGCGCTCGGGCGAGGTGGCGAACCGGATCTGACTGCATCTGCTCCGCTTCGAGCGGTCTCTCCGGTCGAGCTATGGCCACGACCGGCTCTCGACAGTGGTCGCCCGGGACGTGACCGGCTGGCGGGACAGCCAGGTGGCCTCCGGGCTGGCTCCGGCGACGGTGAACAACCACCTGGCCTCGCTGTCGGGATTCCTGGCCTGGGTCGGGGCGCAGTCGCCGGAGGCGCTGCCCGGTGGTGATCCCAGCCGCCGTGTCGCCTCGGTCGGGCTCGCCCCACTCGAGCCTCGGGCGCTCACAGCGGCTCAGGTCCGCTCGCTGAAGAGCGTCGTCGACCGGCTGGAACGGTTCCACCAGCTCAAGTGCAGCCAGGGCAGGCCCCGCTCGGCCATGACCACGCTGGCCGTGGGCCGGCGGGCCGCCGCCAACGGGGACCTTCACGGTCACGGCCGTCCGGTCCGGGATCGCGCCATCGTCTACACGCTGCTGTCGACCGGCCTTCGTCGCGAGGAGCTGACCAATCTCGACGTCGGCCAGTTGAGCCCCGCCGACCCAGCGGCGTTGCGGGCAGCCAAGCGTGCCCGGCTGACAAGGGTGCGGGGCAAGGGGGGTTCGCAGCGCAGCGTCTTCCTGTCGGCCGATGCCCGTACCGCCCTGGCCGACTATCTGGAGCATGAACGCCCTCGTGACGTCGACACCGACTCGACGGCGTTGTTCGTCTCGGCGTCCAGCGTCCGCAGCCGCCGGAGCGGCGGGCGTCTCTCGCCCCGGGCGGTCAACCTGATCCTTGAGCGCATCGGCGCCTGGCACGACGCCGAGCAGATCGAGCCGGACCGACGGATCAGCCCTCTTCGGCCCCACGACATCCGACACACTTTCGCTTTACCAGTTGGAGGCGACGGGAGCCGACGCCTACGAACTGGAACGCCGCATTGGCCACCGCTCCCAGCGCTACATCGCCCGCTACACGAACCCGCCCGAGGAGGTCGCCGCAGGCTACGTCGAGGCGCTGTGATGCGGCCCGGCGTTTGCGGCTGGTGACACGATTCTTAGCGGCACCCCGAGACCCCTGACCGGCCCGTCCCGTCGCCCGCTGGGTTTTTCAGTCCTATAATAGGGGCGTGTGGAACTGGCCTGGACCCAATCGAGCCGAAAGCATCGGATCGGCCGTGCCCATGCTCGCCATGTCATCGACACGACGGAACCAACGGAAATCACCACGGTATCGGGGAGTCCCGGTTTCCTCTGGACCGGCCCCGATGACCGAGGGGTGGAACTGGAGGTCGTGGCCGTCGTCTTGCCGGGGGTCTACCTCGTGATCCACGTCATGCCGACTGCGCTACGCAGGGGGGACCGATGACTCGGTCGGTTCGTGTCAAGGGCGAACTGGCCACGGATCGGGGTTTCGTCGACCTTGACCAGGAGGACTACCGACTCGCGGACGGGACCCGCCTGACCGAGGCGAAGGCCGAGGAACTCGCGGACGAAATCCGTACCCGCGCCGGCCGTGGGCGTCCGTCGATGACCGAGCCGGGGGTCCACTCCCCCCAGCTTCGCCTCAGCGTCCCCGCCGAGCTGCGCGACCGGCTGCGCCAGCGGGCCGAGGTTGAGCACCGCAGCGTCTCCAACCTGGTCCGCGACGCGCTAGAGCACTACCTGGCCTCCTAACTGCATCCGTTTGGTCCGTGCGCAGCCACCTGCCCGAGCTGCTCGCCTGGCAGCGCTGTCGCCTCCCCGAGTCGCTCCACCTGGCCCACGCGGCGGCGGTTGACTGCCACCGCCAACTGCTCGGCCAACCCGGCCAGGCCCGCCCCGACCAGCGCCCAGGGCCAGGCCCTGACATCGCCGCCCTCGTCGCCCGCTCCGACCAGCGCAGCCTCACCACCCGGTCCGGGCCCGCTGCGCCAACGTCGTCGCTAGTCAGCGCCCCCCTGCCCCCACACGCTACGGGGTGGGCATGAGCCGGTCGGCCCCGCGGTGCCCAGCAGGATCGATGGGTGAACCGGGCGGCCAGGGGCCCGGCATCAAGGCCCCACTCTCGGGAGGCCACTTGCACCCGCCAATACCGACAGGCAATCCTGTCGATATGGCCAGGTCCCGTGATCACTACGTCGGCCCCAGCGTCGATCCTGCGGCGAGATCGGCCGTCGACGAAGCCATGGTGGCCTTGGCTCGCGCTCGCAACCTCCCGCTCGAG
>JBOGGP010000251.1:0-3815 GCA_050744105.1 Acidimicrobiales bacterium | reverse complement strand
TTCCGACGCCGCAACGCCCACACGCTGGTCACGACCGCAGGATGGTCCCAGTGGGGTCGTTGGTGAGGTCCATGCAGGAGCGTGCTGGATACCCGGGTTGCGTGACCAACGCGTCGAGCACTGGATCGGCGACGACGGCGTCGACCAGTTCTGTCGTCCCGGCGATGTAGGGCCAAATTGAAGTCCACGTCGGTGACCCAGCACCACGCCCGGTCATCCGGCCACCAATAGCTTGGCAGGTGCTCGAATAACTGGAACGCCCGCCGCGGGCCGCGCAAGAAGTAGTAGGGCCGCCTCTCGTGCTCCAATGGTTGCTGGTCGAACACGGTTGCATCAAGGTTGCCGGCATCCGCTCCAAAGGGAACGATGCTTCGTCGGAGCCTGTACCTGTATGGGAGGGGAGGAGCGTGAGCAGTCGTTCGATCTGCTCGGGGCGGGGACGCCAGCACCCGTGGGCCACGAGGGTGCCGTCGGAAAGTGTCGCGATCGTCTCCTCCTCCATCAAGGGATGGACAATACGACAATACGACCTTTGTGCCGGGCCATCTCGCGCCAGGTGACGCCAAGGTGACGCCCCGGTCACGCCGTTGCCGAGGCCGTCATCGGCAAAGGGAAAGAAGGCTAGACTTGGAGTGGGCCTCGAAGCCGGCCGGTACGGTCATACAAACCTTGAAGCTGCCCGGGGTAAGGCGGGGAGCAATCCACTCGGCACCCAAACGTCGACTGAGACGGTCAACCCAGACAACGCCGGCGGCTGCCCGAACGGGGACTCGTCCGCGCCGTCACCGAACCCAGGCAGGCCCACCAACCCCTACCAACGGAGGTGAGGCGGAGGGCCAACCCTCGGCGATCCCGCCCTCACAATTCGACGCGGGCGTCGTCGGCGTGGATGGCGCGCAGACGCAGCAGCCCCAGGATGCCGGTGGAGCACCAGATTTCGCCCTCGGTGCCTCCATAAAGCACAGGTCCGTAGACGGGATGACGCTCAGCCACGGCGGGGGGGGTGGGCGTAGAGGGATTCGAACCCCCGGCCTCATGCGCGTCATGCATGCGCTCTAACCAACTGAGCTATACGCCCTTGTCACCGTCAGCCGTCGACCCGTTGGTCGACAACCTAGCCTAGGAGCCTTCGCAGGCGCCGGCGGCCATCCGACCGTACCATGGCCTGGTGAACCCACAGCCCGCCGGGGGAGAGGACCGCTCCGGGCGAGGTGAGCCAGCCTGGTCGGGGCCGTCGCCCCGGCTGGCGGTCCTGCGCCACGTCGAGGTCGCCGCCGCCAGCGCCCTGACCGTCGCCGTGGCGTTGGCGATCACACTGCCGCTGGGGGAGATGGAGGCGGCTGTGGTCGCCTCGCTGGCCGTCGTTGCCGGTGGTGCCGTGGTCGACGTCTTCGTCGGGCGCCGGGTCCGGTCCTGGGGCTATACCGAGCAGAGCGAGGATCTGCTGGTCCGCCGGGGCGTCATGTTCCGGCGGCTTTCGGTGATCCCGTACGGCCGGATGCAGTTCGTCGACGTAACCGCCGGCCCCTTCGAGCGGGCCTTCGGGCTGGCCACGGTGCAGATGCACACCGCGGCGGCGGCGAGTGACGCCCGGATCCCGGGCCTGCCGGCAGAGGAGGCGGGCAGGCTGCGCGACCAGCTCAGCCAACTGGGTGAGAGCCAGGCGGCCGGTCTGTGAGCCCCGGCGATCACCCGGCCGGCCGGCTCGCCGGCGAGCCCTGGCACCGCCTGCACCCCCTCTCACCCATGGTACGCGCCGGGCGCGGCGCCCTGGCCATCCTGGTGGTCCTGGCCGGGTCGGCCCTCGGCGGGTCGGCCCGGGGCAACGGGGACCTCTACCGGCTGGTTGCCATCGGTGTCGCCTTCGCCGCCGGGCTGGTGTCCTGGCTGGTGACCAGGTGGCGAGTCGAGGGCGGTGTCCTGCGCATCGAGAGCGGCCTGCTGCGCCGGAGCTCGCAACGTCTGCCCCTGAACCAGATCCAGGCGGTCGACACGGTGAGCCCGGGAATGGCCCGGATGTTCCGTCTCGCCGAGGTCCGGGTGCGCATGGCGGGGGCCAAGGGCTCCTCGGGCCGGCTGGCCTATCTGGCCACCCCCCAGGCCGAGGCCCTGCGAGCCAGGTTGCTGGCCCTGGCCCACGGCGTGGCCGAGGACAGCCCGGCCCCGCCCGAGCAGCAACTGCTCAGCGTGCCGACCGGCCAGCTGCTCACCTCCCTGCTGCTCGGGGGGGGTGGCGTGGTGGTCGTCGCGATGGTCGCCGGTCTGGCCTTGCTCACCGCCTTGGCGCCGGCGGCGGCCGGCGCCGTGGCCGGAGCGAGCGTGGCAGTCCTGGTCGGATCGGCCGGGGCCACCTGGCAGCGGTTCAACGGCGAGTACCACCTGACCCTGGCCGAGTCCCCCGACGGGCTTCGGGTGCGCGCCGGGCTTGTCGAGAGGTCCGCCGAGACCATTCCCCGCGGCCGGGTGCAGGGACTGCGCCTGGTCGAGCCCTTGCTGTGGCGGCCGCTGGGATGGTGCCGGGTGGAGGTCGAAGTGGCCGGCAAGTCGGCGTCGGGCCGGCGGGACCGGGCGGCTCGCCGGGCGTCGCGAGCCATCCTTCCGGTGGGCAGCAGAGCCCAGGCGGCGTGGCTGATCGACCGGGTCATGGCCGGCGCCCCGACCGACCGCCGGCGACCGCCCCGCAGGGCCAGGTTGAAGTCCCCGCTGCGCTTCCAAAACCTGGCCTGGGCCGTCAACCAGGCGTATGCCGTGACCGCCAGCGGACGCCTGCGCCGGGCGACCGACTGGGTGCCGCTGTCCAAGGTCCAGAGCATTCGCTGGGTCCAGGGCCCCCTCCAGCGCCGGCTCGGCCTGGCCAGCATCCATCTCGACACCGCTGGCCGCAATGTCCACGCCGTCCTGCGGGACGCCGGCGCCGCCGAGGCCGCGGAGGCCATGGCCACCTTGCCCGGGATGTGCCGGACGGCACGATCGGCCGACGGGCGACCCGGTGACCACCTGGCCCGGGTCCGCCGATCTTCGGGCACCGACCGACCGGACGTCCATCCCGGGCTCGGGCCACCAGCGGCTCCGCCCCGCCCGAGCGACCCGGCTTCGATCTAGCCAAAGGCGAGCAGCTTCACCGCCACCCCGGTGCCGGCCGCCACGATCACGGCTCGCAGCAGCGGGTCGGGAATGCGCCGCCCCAACTGGGCCCCCACCTGGCCCCCGACGACGCTTGACCCGGCGATGGTCAGCGCCGGCAGCCAGGCGACCGGGGCCGCCACCAGGAACAGGGCGGCGGCCACCCCGTTTATAGCCAGGGCGAGCACGTTCTTCAGCCCGTTCAGGCGCTGGAGATCATCCGAGAGGCCCAGGGCCAGCAGCCCGATGAGCAGCACCCCCTGGGCAGCCCCGAAGTAGCCGCCGTAGACGCCGGTGAGCCCGATCCCGAGGCGCAGCCACCAGCCGCCCGTCCCCGCCGGTCCCCCCCCGGCCGGCAGGTGCCGGCCCAGCCACGGCTGCGCCACGACGAGGGCGACGGCCACGAGCACCAGGTAGGGCACCACCACCTGGAAGGAGGTGGGGTACACCAGGAGCAACACGCTCCCCCCCAGGCCTCCGGCGGCCGCCCAGGTCCCGAGGCGGGCGGCCCTCGATCGTTGGCCGGCCAGCTCCCGGCGGTAGCCGACGGCCCCGCTGGCCGCGCCGGGCACCAGGCCCACGGTGTTCGAGACGTTGGCCACCAGCGGGGAGAAGCCCAGGCTCAGCAGGACCGGGAAGGTGAGGAGCGAGCCCGAGCCGACCACCGTGTTGACGGCGCCGGCCACCAGGCC
>JBOGGP010000250.1:0-3823 GCA_050744105.1 Acidimicrobiales bacterium | reverse complement strand
CCGCTAGGGCTGGCCGGGTCGCTGGGGCTGGTCGGACCGCTAGGGCTGGCCGGGTCGCTGGGGCTGGCCGGACCGCTAGGGCTGGCCGGACCGCTGGGGCTGGCCGGGCTGGCCGGGCTGGCGACCGGTCCCGGTGAGGCCGGCGACGGGCGCGCCGGGGCGGCCGGCGGGCCTGCGGGGGCAAAGTCTCCGGCCGGTGCCGATGAGTTGTCCGACATCGAGGAAATCCCTTCTCATTGCGCACGCCCCCTGGCGTGCGGGGCGCTCGTCGCGCCAGAGGGGAGCGTCGATGCCCGGCTCCCCTGGCGCGCCGTCGCGCCAAGCGATCGGCTCCGGCCCATGCGGCCGTGGTCTGTGCGGCCGTGGTCTGTGCGGCCGGGGTCTGGACATCTGTGGTCTGTGCGGCCGGGGTCTGTGCGGCCGGGGTCTGTACATCTGTGGTTCAGCTTACGGCCGTCGCGGCCCCGGGTCGCCCGGCTCATGCGAAGCGGTGCATGCGCACGCTCAGGGCCAGCCCCACGGCGACGAAGGCGGCGACCATGGCCGAGCCCCCGTAGCTGACGAACGGCAGCGGGATCCCGGCCACCGGCATGATGCCGATGGCCATCCCCACGTTCTCGAAGACCTGGAAGGTGAGCATGGCCACCACCCCGGCGCAGACGAGGGTGCCCACCTGGTCCCGGGCCAGGGTGGCTGCTCGCCACGTACGCCACACCATGATCATGAACAGCGCCAGCAGCAGGGCCGATCCGACCAGGCCCAGCTGCTCGGCGATGGCGCTGAAGATGAAGTCGGTGTGCTGGAACGGCACGTCGCCCAGGTTGGTGAGCGGGCCCCGCCCGAGGCCCTTGCCGTGCACCCCGCCGTCGCTGACGGCCTCCTTGGACATGGCCCCGTTGTACTGGGCCTTGCCGGCGGGCGACGCCAGGAAGTGGGGGTCGGGGTTGGTCTGGGTGGACAGGAACGAGGTCAGGCGCTGGGTCTGGTACTTCTGGAGCACGCCGAAGTGCAGGGCGGCCACCACGCCGGCCACCGCCAGGAGCCCGAGCAGGCCCATGTGGAGGGCCCGGGCGCCGCCCACGGTGAGGATGGCCAGCAGGACGACGGCCAGGACCAGGGCGGTGCCGAGGTCGGGCTGCTTGTAGATCAGGCCGAGGGGGACGGCGGCCAGGCCGAGGGTGGCGGCCAGCGCCCGCCCGCCCAGGCGTCCCTTGAACAGGGCCACCACGCTGGCGCCGGCCACGATCAGGGCCGGCTTGGCCAGCTCGGAGGGCTCCATCTGGTACGAGCCCAGCTGGAACCACGCCTGGGCTCCGTTGCTCTTGTGGCCGACGACGTAGACGGCGAGCAGGGCCAGGAGGGTGCCGGCAAAGGCCACCCACGCCCAGTCCCGGTACTTGCGGTAGTCGACGGCGGCCACCACCACCATGGCCACCACGCCTATGACCAGGAAGATGGCCTGCTTCCTGGCGTAGAACAGCGGCGACAGGCCCTGGGCCTCCAGCTGGGTCCGGGTGGAGGTGTAGAGGAGCACGCAGCCGAAGACCCCTACCGCCACCGTGGCCAGGGCCAGGGACAGGTCGAAGTGTCGCCAGGTGGCCCACGCCCGCGACTCGGACCGGCCGAGGCCACCGGTCCACGGCCCTCCGCTCCACGGCCCTCCCGTCCACGGCCCTCCCCTCCACGGCCCTCCCCTCCACGGCCCTCCCCTCCACGGCCCTCCCCTCCACGGCACGGTGGCCATCAGCGCCGCCCCATCAGTCGTGGGCCCCGTAGATGTTGGTGGGCAGGCCGCCCGGCTGGTCGAAGAGGGTGTTGTACACCGAGCGCACCACCGGGGCGGCCGCCGCCGCCCCGTAGCCCGACTGCTCCATGAAGCAGGTGACCACGTACTGGGGCGCCTGGGCGGGGGCGAAGGAGGCGAACACCGAGGTGTTCTGCTTGTAGAGAGGGGAGCTGGCCGGGATGGAGGCGGCGCTGACCTGGGCGGTGCCGGTCTTGCCGGCCACCTGGATCGGGAACCCGGCAAAGGCCCCGTAGGCCGTCCCCCGGGGATCGGAGGTCACGCCCGCGAAGCCGGCCAGCATGGCGTCGCGGCCGGCCGCGCTCAGGTCGATGTGGTGGGTCGACTTGGGGGAGTAGGTAGCGACGGTGGCCCCGGTCGGGCTCAGCGCCGCCGTGGCGATCTGGGGGACGTACAGGCTGCCTCCGTTGGCGAAGGTGGCGTAGGCGTTGGCCAGCTGCAGCGGTGTCACCAGATCCTGGCCCTGCCCGATGGCCACCTGGGTCTCGTCGCCGGCGTAGAAGTTGGGGTTGGGGTAGTCCTTCGGGTACTGCTGGTGCTCCTTGGCCACCGCCGCCGGCGTGGGGATGAAGCCGCTCGACTCGTTGGGCAGGGCCACGCCGCTGCGGGCGTCGAGGCCGTAGGCCTTGGCCACGTTCTGGAGGGCCTCCTCGCCGTACTGCCTGGCCCCGAAGTAGAAGTTGGCCCCGATGTTGTAGAAGTAGGCGTCGTCGGAGAGGGTGATGGCCTGGGTCAGGTCGACCTCGCCGTAGGCGGCGCCGTCGTCGTTCTTGAAGAACTGGTTGCCGACCTGGAGGCCGCCCAGGTAGTCGTCGAAGTACGAGCCGGGCGAGATGAGCCCGTCCATCAGGCCGGCGGTGGCGGTGATCAGCTTGAACGTGGACCCGGGAGCGAAGACGCCGGCCACCGTCCGGTCCTGCAGCGGGTTGTAGGACCCCGGCGCCGTGTAGGCGCCGTACCTGGCCTGGCTGATCCCGCCCACGAAGTCGTTGTCGTCGTAGTTGGGGTTGGTGGCGAGCGCCAGGATGTTGCCGTTGCTCGGATCCTCGATCACCACGGCGCCGGCGGGGGCGCGGAAGGGCAGCCCGTTGGTGTCGGACGTGCCCCGGGTGGCGGCGAGGCCGGCGGCCAGGCTGGCCACGGCCGCCTCCTGGTCCCGTGAGTTGATGGTGAGGACAACTGTCGCCCCCGGCACCGGTGGGGTCGAGGAGGCCACGCCCAGCACGTTGCCCCGGGCGTCGACCTCCACCTTCTCCACGCCCGGCAGGCCCCGCAGCACGGTGTCGAATGACGCCTCCACCCCGGCCTCGCCGATCTGGTCGCCGGTGTGGTAGCCCTTGGACCGCAGCGCCTTGTACTGGGCCTGGTCGATCTGGCCGGTGTAGCCCACCACGTTGGCGGCCGCCACCCCCGCCGGCGTGTAGGAGCGGATGGTCTCCTGGGTGGCGTCGACGCCGGGGAACATGGCGGCGTGCTCCTTGACGTAGAGGATCTGCTGGTTGGTGGCGTCGGTGAGGACGGGGACGGGGGCGTACGGGCTGATCTGGACGTTGTCGATCGCCGCCGCCAGCTGGGCCACTGTCATGCCCAGCAGGGCGGCCAGGGCCTGCTCCATGGCCGGGTTGGCCGCCGCCACCTGGCGGTTGACGGTGATCACCTGGGAGATGCGGTTGCCGGCCAGCACCTGGCCGTCGGACGACATGATCAGGCCCCGCGGCGCCGGCGTGTAGACCGTCTCGAACCCGGTGGTCTGCACCGCCGCCTGGGCCGTCGGCGCGTTGATCACCTGGAGGAACCACAGGCGGGCGAAGAGGGTGGCGAACAGGCAGGCCACCACGACGGCCAGGACGGTGAGCCGCACCCTCGCCGTCTCCTGGAAAGGAGGAGCAGTCACGGTGCCTACTGACTACCAGACCGGGCCCCGGCCGCACCGTCACCTGGGTCCGAGGCCGTCGGCTCAGCCGCCACCACCGGGGTACTGGTATCAGCGGGCCGGCGCCGTCCCGCCCAGGCGGGCGG
>JBOGGP010000249.1:0-3827 GCA_050744105.1 Acidimicrobiales bacterium | reverse complement strand
CGTGCCAAATCACCGTCGAACTACAAGTCCGGGTGCACGTCCGAGCCCACCAAACCACCTCGACGTGTCGTCGCGCTCGTTGCGGTCCCCTGGGACGGGCCTCACCCTCCGGGATCGCTTGTTTTAGTTTTAGGGCTAGAGCTAGATTGCCCACATGTCCGAGGGCGGGTCGGTTGACGCCCTGCTCGGATTGCCGACGGCAACGTGACCGATCGCATCGACGGGGCCGCGGCCGGCATCCTGCCCTACACCGCCCACAACCTGGCGCTGCCCGACGGCTCGTGCACGATCCCCGGCCAGCCCCTGCTGGAGGACCTCCCCCTCTCCCGGGCGGTGATGGGCACCCTGGACCTGCTCTTCCCCCACCGGGGGGAGGGGTCCTGCTCAGTCGTCGACCTGGGCTGCCTGGAGGGAGGCTACGCCGCCCTGTTCGCCCGGGCCGGTTTCGCCACCCTCGGCATCGAGGGCCGGCTCAACAACTTCGAGCGCTGCCAATACACGGCCAGCCGGTCGGGCCTGACCAACCTGGCCTTCGCCTGCGACGACGTCCACAACCTGGCCCGCTACGGCTCCTTCGACGCCGTGTTCTGTTCGGGGATCCTCTACCACCTGGCCGACCCGGTGGCCTTCTTGCGGATGGCCGCCCGCTGCACCCGCCGCTGCCTGCTGCTGCGCACCCACTTCGCCACCGACTCGGTACCCGCCACCTTCCCCCACCTGTCGGAGATGACGACCCACGAGGGGGTGGCCGGCCGGTGGTACCCCGAGCACGGCGAGGAATCCACCGACGACGAGATCATGAGCCGGCGGTGGGCTTCGATCGGCAACCGCAGCTCCTTCTGGATCGACAAGCGCCATCTACTCCAGACGTTGCGCGACGTCGGCTTCGCCCCCGTCTACGAGCAGTACGACTTCCTGTCCCACGTGGTGGATGACACTTACATCGCGGACTACCACAGCAGCCTGTTCGTGGCCGTCAGGTCGCCTTCGCCCTAAGCCACGGAGGGCCGACCTGAGGTCACTCAGGGCGCCGAGACGACGAAGAAGTCCCGCGACTCCTCGGCCGGGCCCAGGTACCGGGTGGCCGGGCGCTGCATCTGCGGGTACAGCTTGGTGGCCACCACCTGGGCCGGCTGGGTGGGGTCGGGGTGGCCGAAGAGGTTGAAGGTCACCCACTCCGGGTTGATGTCGAGGGTCATGGCCCGCACCGCCCCTGCCCGCTGGAGCGACTCGGCCAGGCTGAAGGCGCTCAGAGCGGGCCCGCCCACGTAGACCAGGCCGCCGTCGGCGGTGACCCCGACGCCCGAGCGAGCCACCACCACGGCGGCGCCCAGGGTGGCGCCCCATGTGCTGGAGTCCCCGTAGGTGGCGCTCGGCGCCGGCTGGCCGCCGTCGACGATCGACACCAGGTTCTGCAGGACCGCCGTCACCTGCGGGGTCATGGTCACCTCGTTGCCCCACGTCCCGACGTCCACGTGGCCGTCGGAGTAGATGACCATGGAGGCGGCTCCGTCGCGCAGCGGGACCTGGGCCCGGCCGTCGAGGTAGAACCCGCCGCGGGCGTCCTGGCTCCTGAAGCCGCCGTTGAACGCGGCCACCGCCTTGGGCAGCTGCTCGGTGGTGATGTAGGGAGGCTGCGTCCACGACCCGCCCGGTTCGCTCGCCCCGGGGACCAGGGACACGTGCAGCCGGGTGGGGTCGATCCACACCGCCGAGGTGATCTGGCTGGTGTAGACGCTGTCGGCCCGGAACTGGGCCACGTACATGGCCGCCGACCCGCCTACGGCGGGCCCGATCGGCTGCCACCGGCCCTCGCCGGCCAGGGCGGGCGAGACGACGAGGGGGACGGGCGCCGGCGGCGCCAGCCCGGCCGGCGCCGGTGACGCCATGCCGTCCGCCGGCCCCCCGCCTTGGATCCCGCCGGCCGGACCCGCCGAGCCCGCACCGGCGCCGCCGCCGGCGGGGCCGGCACCGGCTCCCACCGAGGGTGTCGCCGGCCCCGGCCCGCCTCCCCCGGCACCGGGGAGCGGGTTGAGAGCCTTGGGACGCCCACCCTTGGCCGGCGCCTGGCGCTCGTAGTACAGGTTTTCCACCGGGTTGACCAGCGCCCCGGCGTGGTGGGAGCGCAGCCAGTCCGCCCACTTGGCCGAGAAGCTCTCGTTGCCCGGCGTCGCCACCGCGCCGACGAGCGACGTCGCCACCAGGGCCACCAGGACCACCGGAGCCACCAGCAGGTAGGCCAGCCGGCGCCGGCGCCGGCGGGCCGGGGGCCTGCCGAGGTGCCGGGGCGGCGGCGGCCTCAGCGCGGTCATCGGCCGGGTCATCGAGGCGGTGGCCCGCCGTGCCGACCGATCCGGGCCGCGCCCGACCGGGTCGTGCCCGGGCGGCCGGTCGCCGCCCACCGGCGCACAGGGGCGGCCGGGCCGCACGTCACCACCATCGCTCGGGCCACGCTATCGCCTCCCGCCGGCCCCGACCGGTCGCCCCTGCCGCTGCTACTACCATGATTGAGATGGCCCCCGGCCCGGCTCGCCCCCTCACCGTGGGCATCACCGCCGACCGCCGGGGTGAGGAGCAGGCGGTGATGTTCCGCCGGGCCGGCTTCGACGTGGTGCACGGCCCCATGATGGCCACCCTGCCCCTCCCCGACGACGCCCCCCTGCGGGCCGCCACCGAGGCGCTCATCTCCGCCCCCCCCGACTACCTGGTGGCCAGCACCGGCCTCGGGATGCGCAGCTGGTGGGCCAAGGTCGACCAGTGGGGCCTGGCCCCCCCGCTCCTTGCTGCCCTGAGCTCGCACACCCGCGTGGTGTCGCGGGGCCCCAAGGCGACCGGGGCCACCCGCCTCATCGGCCTGCCGGTGTGGTGGCGGGCCCCCGACGAGCAGCTCTCCGGGGTGGCCCGCCACCTCCTGGGCGAGGGCGTCGGCGGCAGGACGGTGGCCGTCCAGCTCCACGGCACCGAGCACGGCGAGCTGGGTGCGCCCCTGCGCGCCGCCGGCGCCGCCGTCGTCGAGCTGCCCGTGTACCAGTGGGCGCTGCCCGCCGAGCAGGCCCCGGCGCTGGCCCTGATCGAGGGCTGCTGCGGGGGCGAGGTGGATGCCGTCACCTTCACCGCCGGTCCCCAGGTGCGCAACCTGATGGCCCTGGCCGCCGGCGCCGGCCTGGCCGGTGACTTCACTGCCGCCTGCGCCGGGCCCGACCTGATGGTGGCCTGCATCGGCCCGGTGTGCGCCGCGGTCGCCGCCACGGAGGGCCTGGGCGACGTCGCCGTGCCGGAGCACTGGCGGCTCGGCTCCCTGGTCAGGATGGTGGCCGATCACCTGGGCACGCGCCGGCCGGACCCCGCACCCTCGGAGGCCTGACAGGGCGGCGAAAGGGGCCCGTGCGCCTGCCCGCCCGTGCCCGGGCGCCTCGTCAGCCGGCCCCCTGGGTGGCGGGCGGGCGCGGTGCCGGGCGGGTCAACCCGAAGAACGCCCCGACGGCGGCGACCAGGTAGGCCAGGTAGACGGCGACCTGGAGGATCGTCGGCCGGTCGGAATAGCCGAAGAAGCTGTGGAAGATGTCGCCCACGGTGCTGCTCTCCCGCACGATCCCCGCCGTGCTCCACACCGGCTGGGTCAGGAAGGGCAGCCACCCCAGGTGCTGGAGGTTCTCCACGGCGTCGACCAGGATGCCGGCGGCGAAGACCATGAGCAGGCCCCCCACCACCTTGAAGAACAGCCCCATGTTGATGCGTTTCCCAAGGTGGTAGATGACCCAGGCCCCGACCATGGACACCGCCAGCCCGGCGACGCCGCCGGCGACGACCCCCTTGGACGACGAGGC
>JBOGGP010000248.1:0-3846 GCA_050744105.1 Acidimicrobiales bacterium | reverse complement strand
CGAGACCGGCCCTTCCGAGACCGGCCCTCCCGAGACCGGCCGGCGGGGGCCCCGAGGTCGGCCGGGGCGGTGATGTCGATGGCCACGATCCGGCTGGCGCCGGGCCGTCCGGCCAGGGTGGCCACCACTTGCTGGCCCAGGGCGCCGGCCGCACCGGTTACGGCAACACTTCGCACGGCCCTACGATGCCGCAAAGGCGCTCGTCCTAGCGAGCGCAGAAGGAACGGTGGCCATGAGCCAGCCCACCCCGTTCGGCGGGGGGCCCCTCGACGATCTGATGCGCAACCTGGCCCGGTTGCTCACGACGCAGGGCCCGGTCAACTGGGAGATCGCCGGCCAGATGGCCAGCTTCGCCTCGACCGGCGGCCGCAGCGAGGCAAATCCCGATCCGCTGGCCCGGGTCCGCCTCGAGGAGCTGCTGCGGGTGGCCGACCTGCAGGTGACCGAGGCCACCGGTCTGGCCACGTCGTCGGCCGGCATCCTGTCCGTCCGGGCGGTCACCCGCTCGCAGTGGGCCCAGCAGGCCCTCGACGACTGGCGCCCGCTCCTGGAGAGGCTGGCCACGTCCCTCACCGCCGCTGGCCCCGACGGCGAGGCCAGCTCGGCCGGCCCGGGCCCCGATCCCCTCTCCGGCCTGCTCGGCAACCTGCCCCAGGTGCTCGGGCCGTTGCTCTTCGGCATGCAGGTCGGAGCCATGGTGGGCGACCTGGCCACCCGGGCCATGGGCCAGTACGACTACGCCGTGCCCCGACCCCCGGCCGCCGAGGTGGTGCTGGTCCCGTCCACCATCGAGGGGTGGGCATCGGACTGGAGCCTGTCGCCCGACGACGTCCGGCTGTGGGTGTGCCTGCGGGAGGTCACCTTCCGCACCGTCCTCGGCCGGCCCCACGTCCACGCCCGCCTCGACGCCCTCCTCGGCGCCTACGTCGGCGCCTTCAGGCCCGACGCCGGCGCTCTGGAGGACCGCCTGGCCGGCTTCGACCCTACGGACCCCTCGAACCTCCAGCAGATGTTCGGGGACCCCGAGTACCTCCTGGGCGAGCTGCAGACCGACGAGCAGCGCCGCCTGCAGGTGCCACTGCACGCCGTGCTGTCGGTGGTGTCAGGATACGTGGACCATGTGATGGACACCGTCGGCCGGCGCCTCATCTCGTCCTACGGCCCCCTGACCGAGGCCATGCGCCGCCGGCGCATCGAGGAGGGCCAGGGAGTGCGGATCCTGGGCAAGCTGCTCGGCGCCGGCCTGGGCGAGGCGGCCTATGCCCGGGGCCAGGCCTTCGTCCACGGCGTCTTGGAGCGGGCCGGCGAGGAAGGGCTCGGACGCCTGTGGGTCTCGGAGGCCGAGCTGCCCACCCCGGCCGAGGTCGAGGCTCCCGGACTGTGGCTGGCCCGCATCGACCTGCCCGGCTGACCCGCCGGCGTCCCCCAAGCCAGACATCCACGCCGGCGCGCCACCGGGTGGTCAGGCCGGGGCCTGGGCCCGGGCGTTGACCTCGAACTTGTAGCCCAGGCCGCGGATGGTGGTGATCCGCAGGGGCCGGGCCGGGTCGTCCTCGATCTTGCCCCGAAGGCGCTTCACGTGGACGTCGAGGGTCTTGGTGTCGCCCACGTAGTGGGGCCCCCACACCCGGTCGATCAGGGTATCGCGAGTCAGGACCCGGCCGGCGTTGGACATGAGCACCTCCAGCAGCTCGAATTCCTTGAGGGGCAGGGGCACCGGGGATCCTCGGAGGTGCACCTCATGGCGCTCGGGGTCGAGGCGCACCTCTCCCACGTGGAGGACGTCGGGGTTGGCCGGCTCGTCACCGCCCGGCGGCGCCCGGCGCAGCACGGCACGCATGCGGGCCACCAGCTCGCGAAGGCGGTAGGGCTTGGTCACGTAGTCGTCGGCCCCGACCTCGAGGCCCACCACCGTGTCTATCTCGCTGCTCTTGGCCGTCACCATGATGATTGGGACCCGGGAACGGGTACGCAGCTCCCGGCACACGTCGATGCCCGACATCCGGGGCAGCCACACGTCGAGCAGCACCAGGTCGGGCTTGACGTCGTCGAAGGTCTCGATGCCCTCCACCCCGTCCCTGGCCACCTTGACGAGGAAGCCCTCCCGCTTGAGGCCCACGGTGAGGGCGTCGATGAAGGACTCCTCGTCCTCGACGACCAGGACGGTGGGAGGGTCAGCCACCGGCCAGCCCGGAGCCCGAGGCGATGGCCGCAGCCGTCTCCACCGGCAGCTGCAGGGTGAAGGTCGACCCCTCGCCCTCGATCGAGGTGACCGAGACCGAGCCTCCGTGGTTGACCGCCACGTGGCGGACGATGGCCAGGCCCAGGCCCGTCCCCCCCGTCGAGCGGGACCGGGCCCGGTCCACCCGGTAGAAGCGCTCGAAGACCCGTTCGAGGTCCCGGCTGGGGATGCCGATGCCCTGATCGGTGACGCTGATGTCGACCCACCCGTGGTTCCAGGCCACCGCCACGGTGATCCGCGACCCGGGCTCGGAGTACTTGATGGCGTTGTCCACCAGGTTGGCTACTGCGGAGACCAGGTCCCGGCGCTGCCCGGGAACCGACAGTGAGGGAGCCACGCCCACCACCAGGAGCTCGATGTCCCGGCAGGCGGCCACCGGGCGCAGGGGCTCGACGGCCTCGCCTAGCAGCCGGCGCAGGGGCACGTGCTCGCGCACCGGGGAGTCGTTGACCTCGATGCGGGACAGGTCGAGCAGGTCGTCGATTATTCGGCCCAGCCGGTCGGCCTCGGTGGCCACCCGGGCCGACAGGCGGGCCACGACGTCGGGGTCGTCCTCGCCGTCGAGGGCCTCGGCCAGCAGGCTCAGGGCTCCGACGGGGGTCTTGAGCTCGTGGCTCACGTTGGCCACGAAGTCCCGGCGCACGTCCTCCAGCCGCCGGCGCTGCGACACGTCGTCGACCACTGCCACGGCGCCGGTCACCACCTGGTGGCCCGGGCGGTCGTCCCGGGTGTCCTCGCTGCGGCAGCCGTCGCCGGCGGTCCCGGGCCGGGCGCCGTCGCCCGAGGGGGAGGCGGCGGGTGCTTCCGCCGGGCCGAGGAGCGGGAAGGCGCGGATCAAAAGGGTGCGCCGCAGCGGGGCGAACAGGTCGAGGGTCCTTTCCGGCCGGCCTCCGCGGAGGGCATCGTCGAGCGCCTCCCGGACGGCCTGCTCGGCGATTATGTCACCCCCAGGGGCCCTCACCAGAGTGGCCGCCTGGGCGTTGCGAAAGACCACTCCGGCGGCCTGGTCGCAGATGACGACTCCCTGGCCGATGCGGTCGAGGGCGCCCGACAGCCGCAGCAGGGACACCTCGGCGCCAGTGGTGCGCTCGTTGGCCCGGGCGGCGGCGCCGGCGAAGACGGCGACCAGCTCCTCGGTGCTCGACGTCTCGCGCTCGGGCGGCGAGTCGGGGCCGAGGAGGGCCAGGACGGCCTGCAGCTGGCGGTACTCGGATCGACGCACGTGCATCCCACCTCCTCCCTGGGCGCCGACAGCTTCCTGGGCGCCGACAGTACGTGTCCTGGATGGCCGCTGCGCCCCCCCGAGGTTACGCCCGGGTGAACGGATGCTGAACATTGGGGGCCCACCACCTGAAGCCAGGCGCGGGGATGCCGGCCCGGGTTGCCGTGGCCGCGGCGCTGGGCCATCATGCCTGCGTGGCTGACGAGAGGTCGGTGGGCCAGGCCGTGGCCCCCGGTCCAGCCGAGCCCGGGCAGGTGCAGGTGCAGGCGGCGGCGCGCCCCGTGGCCGCCGGGGCGGAGGGCGGCGACTGGGTGGCCGGGGAGGCGGTGGCCGGGGAGGCGGTGGCCGGGGAGGCGGTGGCCGGGGAGGCGGTGGCCGGGGA
>JBOGGP010000247.1:0-3929 GCA_050744105.1 Acidimicrobiales bacterium | reverse complement strand
TGGAGAGGGCGGCCCGGGTCCACGGCGCCCTCGGCGTCTCCTACCTGACCATGCACGCCTTCACCGGGCCGGCCATGCTGCGCGCCGGGGTCAGCGGCCTGGCCGAGGGAGCGGCCCGGGCCGGCCTAGCCCCGCCGGCCGCCCTGGCCGTGACCGTCCTCACCAGCGACTCCGGGGCCCCTCCCCACATCGTGGGCACCAGGGTGGCCGCCGCCCTCGAAGCCCGCTGCGCCGGCGTCGTCTGCGCCGCCGGCGACGTGGCCGAGGTCAAGCAGCTGGCCCCCAACCTGCTGGCCGTGGTCCCCGGCATCCGCCCGGCGGGGTCCGAGCGCCACGACCAGGGCCGGGCGTCCACGCCGGCCGGCGCCGTCGCCGCCGGCGCCGACCTGCTGGTGGTCGGCCGGGCCGTCACGGCCGCCGCCGACCGGGTGAAGGCGGCCGAGGACCTGCTGGCCGGCATCTGAGAGCTCGCCACCGGTCTGGTCGAGGGCATCGGCCAGCATGGTGCCCCACCCGGCGACATCGTCGAGCGCCACCCGGACCGCATGCTGGACAAATCCCGAGACGCTCCTTGCCGTCCCACGTCCGACCAGGCACCCGATGGAGTCCAGGTCAGACTCGTCCACCGTCACCGTGACCTTCCTCGTCGCCCGACGTGTCACCATGCCAATGCCCTTGCCGAGCGGGGCTGTCCCGGGGCGGCGGTACCCGTGGGTATGAGGTATGCACTACCCATGGTCAATCCCGCTCTGGTCCCCGAACCGACGGTGTTCTGCCTCTACGGGGCCACCGGCGACCTGGCTCACCGCCTGGTCCTCCCGGCCATGTTCCGCCTGGCCAAGGAGGGCCTGCTGCCCGAGCGGTGGCGGCTGGTGGGCAACGGGCGGGGCGACGTGGCCCACGAGGACTTCCGGGCCCGGGTGCGTGACAGCCTGGTCGAGTTCGGGCCCAAGCCCTCGGAGGGACCGTGGGAGGACTTCAGCCAGCGGCTGCTCTTCGCCGGCGGCGGCTTCGGCACCGACGACCCGGGCAGCCTGCTGGAGGTGATGCGGGAGGCCGAGGCGGCCGTGGGCGGGGACTGCCGCCGGGTGCACTACATGGCCGTGCCGCCGCCGGCGTTCACCGAGCTGACCCGGGCCATCGGCGAGCACGGCCTGGGCGAGCGCTCCCGGGTGGTCTACGAGAAACCGTTCGGCACGTCGATGGCCACCTTCCGGGCGCTCGACGCCGCCGCCCACCGGGTCTTCGACGAGACCCAGATCTACCGGATCGACCATTTCCTGGGCAAGGAGGCCACCCAGGACATCCACGTCCTGCGCTTCGCCAACGGCCTGTTCTCGGGCGCGTGGGACTCCGACCACGTCGCCAGCGTGCAGGTCGACGTGCCCGAGGTCCTCGACGTGGCCACCCGCGGCTCGTTCTACGACGGCACCGGGGCCGTCCTCGACATGGTCGTGACCCATCTGTTCCAGCTGGTCGCCGAGGTGGCCATGGAGCCGCCGCGCTCGATGGACGCCGAGCACATCGCCGCGGCGCGCCAGGAGGTGATCGGTTGCTTCCGGCCGCTCGAGCGCGCCGAGGTGGTCCTTGGCCAGTACGACGGGTACACCGACGTGGCCGGCGTGGCCGAGCGATCTCGCACCGAGACCTTCGTGGCCCTGCGCCTGTGGGTCGACAACGACCGGTGGCGTGGGGTGCCGTTCCACCTCAGGACGGGCAAGTGCCTGGCCACCTCGGCCCAGCGGGTCAGCGTCGTGTTCCGCGAGCCGGCCCAGGGCCTGGGGGACCTGCCGGTGGCCGGCAACATCCTGACCTTCGACCTGGCCGGCGACGGCGGGATCAGCCTGTCCCTGGTGGCCAAGAGGCCGGGCGTGGAGCTTCGGCTGGGGACCGCCGTGGCGGACCTGCCACTGGGCCAGGCCTTCCACACCCCGGTGCTGCCCGCCTACTCCCGGCTCATCCACGACGTGCTCATGGGGGACCGGTCGACCTTCACCAGGCCCGACGGCCTGGCACACGTATGGGAGGTGGCGGGCCCCCTCCTGGAGGACAAGCCCGAGCCGTTGCCCTACCAGCGCGGATCGTGGGGGCCGGCGCCGGCCGACGACCTGGTCTCCCCCGGAGCCTGGCTGCTCGGGCCAGCGTCGGAGCAGCCAGCGAATAACGAGGAGCCATTGGCGACATCTACATAGCTGCGAATGCCTCAATCTCAATGCAGGCAGCGGCGCTCGCCGCCCCTCTCACCCCAGACGCCCGCCAGGATCGGCCCGACCGCCGGGCCCACCCACCGGCGGCCGGCGCCCAACCCGGGCCCGGGCCAGCCCAGGCCCGGGCCCGGATGGCCGAGATTTGGACGGATCCAACCGTTTGGACGGATCGCCCCGCTATTGCGTCGAAAACGTCCAAACGGCTGGATCCGTCCAAACGACGGGGCTGCCACCGCTTCCTCAGAGCGGATCCCTCGCCGGCCGGGGCCGACTAGGGTCACGGCCATGCCGTCGCCTCCCTTCCTGTCCCAGGACCAGCGACAGGCCGCCCTGGAAAAGGCGGCAGCGGCGCGCCGGGCGCGCGCCGAGGTCAAGGAAAAGCTCAAGATGGGCTCGCTCAGCTTCGACGAGCTCCTGACCCAGGCGCAGGCCGACGAGGTGGTCGGCAAGATGAAGGTGCTGGCCGTCCTGGAGAGCCTGCCCCGCCTGGGCAAGGTCAAGGCCCGCCGGCTCATGGAAGAGGTGGGGATCAGCGACAGCCGCCGAATCCAGGGCCTCGGCGACCAGCAGCGCAAGAAGCTCCTCGAGAAGCTGAGCTGAGCCCGCTCGTCCTGGTCGTGTCCGGCCCCGGCGGGGTGGGCAAGGGCACCGTGGTCGCCCGGTTGCTCGAGACCGACCTGCGGCTGTGGCTGTCGCGGTCGTGGACCACCAGGGCGCCCCGGCCGGGGGAGCCACCAGGCGCCTACGTCTTCGTCGACCGTGACACCTTCCTCGCCCGGGTGGCGGTGGGAGGCTTCCTCGAGTGGACCGAGTTCGCCGGCAACGGGTGCCTGTACGGGACGCCGGCGCTCGATCCGCCCGCCGGGCGCGACGTGCTGCTCGAGATCGAGCTCGACGGCGCCCGGCAGGTAAAGGCCGCCCATCCCGGCGCCGTGGTGGTGCTGGTGGTCGCCCCGTCCCGCGCCGACCAGGAGGCGCGCCTGAGGGGGCGGGGCGACGACGAGGCCAGCGTGGCCGCCCGCCTCGCCGTGGGGGCCGACGAGGAGAGGCGGGGTCGTGACCTGGCCGACGCCGTTGTGGTCAACGACGACGTGGAGCGGGCGGCGGGGGAAGTGGCAGCTATACTGGCGGCGGCCAGGGTGGCCAGGGCCGTCTAGTCCCTGCAACCAACCCGGCCCGCCACCAACCCGGCCCGCCACCAACCCGGCCCGCCACCAACCCGGCCCGCAGCCAACCCGGCACGCAGCCAACCCGGCCCGCAGCCAACCCGGCGGCCGCACCCAATATCCCGCCCACCCTCAGGAGCAGCCCCGCAAAGATGGCCGAGCGTCCCGCCACCATGATGGACCCTCCGGTCGAGAGCCTGCTGGCGACGGTGGACTCCAAGTTCACACTGGTCACCCTGGCGGCCAAGCGGGGCCGGCAGATCAACTCGTACTTCAACCAGCTGGGCGAGGGGCTGGGCACCATCGTGCCCCCTCAGGTGGCCTCGGTCTCCCGCAAGTCCCTCTCCATCGCCCTGGAGGAGATCGCCGCCACCAAGATCACCTATCACCGCCTGGCCGACGAGGCCGAGGGCAGCGCCGGCACCGAGGCCAGCGCCGGCACCGAGGCCAGCGCCGGCACCGAGGGCCACGACCAGGAGGCGCCGGGCCCCGGTGGCCCTGGAGCCGGGCGCTAGACCCGACGGTGCCAGCCGGGCCGGCGGTGCCAGCCAGACCG
>JBOGGP010000246.1:0-3934 GCA_050744105.1 Acidimicrobiales bacterium | reverse complement strand
CCCACCCCCTTTGCATAAGTGCCATCAGGGCGAGTGTGGAGGGCGGGAACGTCTTGACGTTCGAACAGCGCCACACGAGCGTGGCTACCGACTACACCCAGGGCTTCGGGGAAGTGTTCACCGACGTAGCCGCCAAGCTGCCGCTTCAGAACTTCCTCGAGTACTCCCAGACGGTCTTCGAAACGACCACCAACGTGCCTTACAACTTTGGCGCTACCACACAGCTGTTGAACGAGATCTACGCCTACAACACCTTCCACACGGGCAGCGTGCGCAACCTCTACAACCCCGACGTGGTGGCCGCCAGCGAATTGATGGTGGACCAACTGGCCACCAAGGTCGGAAAGGACCCCTACAGCTTCAGGCGAGCGTTCCTAAAGGACCCCCGTGCGATTGCGGCCCTCGACAAGGCAGCCCAAGTCGGGAACTGGGGACGGAGCATGCCGCAAGGGACCGCTCAGGGGATCGCCTTGCACGGCGAGTACAAGGGCTGGACCGTGGCGCTGGTCGAGATCGACGCCACCCCGGCTACGGTCAACCGTCAGGTCCACGGCCTCGGCGGCCAGGACGGCCACGCGGTCACCGGGCCGCGGGTGACCAAGGTCGTCTTTGTCATCGACGTCGGCCTGGCCATCAACCCGCTCGGCCTGCAGGCGCAGATGATGGGAGGGGTGATGGACGGGATCGCCGAGACTTTGACCTCGAGCGAGCACTTGGTGAACGGGAACTTCCAGGAAGGCAGCTGGGACCAGTACTTCTACACCCGCCAGTGGAACGTCCCGCCGGAGCTGGAGATAATCGTCATGCCGCCGACGACGGGCGAGCCTGGAGGAGCTGGGGAGTTCGGTGTCGCGGCCTCGAAGGCGGCTGTCGCGTGCGCCTACGCCCGGGCTACCGGGAAGCTGCCGACGAGCTTTCCGATCAACCACGACGGCCCACTCCAGTTCTCAGACACCTACCCGCGGGTGCCGCCGGTACCGCAGTCGCCCACCGACGGCCTCAGCTACTCCTACGGACCGAAATAAGGAGATCCCGTGTCCACACAGAATTTCAGCTTCATCTTGAACGGCAAGTCGGTAAGCGTGACCTGCGACAGCGAGCTTCGTTTGCTGTGGGTGATCCGTGACCTGCTCGGCGTCCATGGCCCCAAGTACGGCTGCGGCCTCGACGTGTGCAAGGCGTGCACCTGCCACATAAACGGCAAAGCTTTCAACCCCTGCTCGGTCCCGGTCTCGCAAATCCTGCCCACCGACGTGATCACCACTATCGAAGGACTGGCCGCAACAGTCAACAAGCCCCTGCACCCGGTTCAAGAGGCATGGCTCGACTTCGACGTACCCCAGTGCGGCTACTGCCAGCCGGGCCAGATCATGGCTGCCAGCGCGCTCATCGCCGAGAAGGGCGCCAACATAACAGAGGACGATCTCGACAGCATCCGCAACGTGTGCCGGTGCGGCACTTACCACCGCATCCGCGAGGCGATCAAGGCCGCAGCCGCAGCCAGCTGAACGATTCTCTAGCCTTGTGTCGGAGGGCCGATCTGTACTCAACGCCCACGGTGGTGCTCCGGACGGAGCTGGCGCTGGCGGGTGACCCAGCCCCAGGGTCCGCGGTGTCGGCTGGAACTACTCGATGATTCGGCGCAGGCCCTCGGCGATGTCGGTGACGGATTGGTGGCCGGCGGCCACGCCCATCACGAAGCCGTACACGTCGTCGTTGGACGCAAGGGCTGCCTCCACGCCGTTGATCTGCAGGAACACGGCGGTGGCCAACCACCCAAGGCGCTTGTTGCCGTCGACCAGAGGGTGGTTCTTTACGAGCGACTGCATCAGGGCTGCCGCTTTGAGCCAGATGTCAGGGTAAGCATCCTGTTCGAAAGCGCTGGCAGCGGGCCGGGCGGCCGCCGACCCGAGCAGGCCGAGATCGCGAACTGGAGGCGGATCACCGAGAAGCTGCGTCGCAAGAGCGACGAGGTCTTCGACGTCGAGGTACTCGACGTCGCTTTGCTCAACGACCAAGGCGCTCCAAGGCGTCGGCGTGGACCTCAATCACGCGCTCGGCGACGCGGCTGACACGGTCGCGGTGCTCGGCTCGCGCCACGTACTCCCGGACCGCTTGGCGGGCTGCTTGTTGCATCGAGATCCCGTCGAGGTCGGCCCTCCGTTGCAAGGCTGCTTGCTCCCCGTTGGTGAGCCTCAGGGTCATCGCCATTCGCCTATGGTATCATGTTGATACCGAGCGAGGGAGCCCCCGACTGACTACTTCCGGCGCTTCGACGGCTTTCGGCTTTGGCGCTGGTCGCTCGGTCGTGGCCCCTTCGGTAGCGGCTGGTGGCATTCGAACAAGCCATAGACGGTGCCTTCGCCCTTGCTAGTCGCTTCGTCGGCCACCATCACAATGTGGAGTCCCTTGGTTGCTCTCATCCGTCGGCGGAAGTCCGAGATTCTGGGACTGTCGGCGGGCACCTCCATCAGCAGCTGCGCGCCGTTGCTGCCGGTCAGGATGAAGACCTCCTGGCCTTCGTCGGTACGAACAGCCGTAACTCCGTAGGGGTCGAGCTCGGCGACTTTGGCCGCGATGGACTCGCCCTTCTTGGGTTTCGGCAGGATCGCCAGGAGCGGCACGTCCGTGCCGGCCGGTCGTGGCGCCCCAGGAGGAAACGGCCGGTGAATTCGCGCTCCGGCGCGCAGGGCTGTCACAGATGCCCAGGGCAGGTGGCCGAGAACAACCGGCGTCCCCTGAGGGACGAGGTCGAAGCCAGCCTGTTGGACACGGAGACGGGGAACGTCGGACGCCGGTGCGGGCGGCTTCTGAGCGATGGAGAAACGCGCCGTACGCCCGTTCCCCAGCACGATCTCACCGATGGTGACTTGATCGGCGGAGCCGACTGCGACGGGACCGCGGGCGTCGAGGGCCGTCATCGCGGCCAGCGCGACGGCCAGCAGCTGGGCGTCCGCCTCTCCCGGATCACCCCCGCTTTCCCGACCGAGCCGAAGCACCGCAGGCACCAGCTCAGCGTCCGGTGGCCACCCATAACGGAATGCCTTGTTGCGTAGGTCCGGGGGCAGATCCGAGGGTGGCTCCAACATCAGCGAAAGCGTGCCCGATGGCATCGGTACCGGGAGTCCGGGCTCCCAGTCGTCCAGACCGGCCGGGATATGGCCGCCGGGGTAGAGGACCAGGCCGTGCTGGATACCTGAGTTGCCCATCACAACCGCGGCCCAGCTGCCATCGGTATTTTCGATGCTGGTCTCCAGAGCCAGCACGACTCCGTCGTGCCATCGGGTCCAGGGTGCAGCCCTGTAGAAGTCGAACGCACGCCGGTACAGCAGCTCCCAGTCGGACGGATTCGGCGGCTCGGTAGGCTGCAGGCGACTCGACATGTGGCCGATGAACGAATCGAAGATGTCCTCAGCCTCCGCTGGTGGCTCGATCGCCCGAACCGGAGGCAAACGATCGCCAGCAACGAGAGACGACAGGATCTCGATGATCCGAACCTCGAGTTCGGGAGCACAGAGCACCTCGTCCGGTCGCTCCGGTGGTAGGCCTCCGGCCGGCTTGGTGAGGCCCATCTTGAACGCCTGGGCGACCGCGTCATTCTCAGTCGTACCTACCGCCACTCCCCGGACCAGACCGGTGTCCATGTCGAGCACCATGGCCGCCCGGACGTGCGGCTCGCCCGCCACGCGTACCGAGTCCGAGATGTCCCGGCTCAGCACCAGCCACGTCGCGCCACCGTTACGCCCGCCTCTCCTCCCCGTCTTGCTGGTCATCGAAGCCACTCTGCCAGACCCGGCCAAGGTTGATTGGAACTGCAGGAGGCCAAGATAGGGGGCCGAGGTGAACTCGATGCCCACGGCGGTGTTCCGGACGGAGCTGGCGCTGGCCGGGTGGAACCGGAGGCGACCGATGGCCGGTTGGGGCGTCTGGCCAT
>JBOGGP010000245.1:0-3945 GCA_050744105.1 Acidimicrobiales bacterium | reverse complement strand
CCGGCGGGGCGGGCGGCCGGCGGGGTGGGCGGCCGGCGGGGTGGCGGCCGGCGGGGCGGGCGGGGTTATGCCGGCGGGTGCTGGTAGTTCCACAGCTGGAGCGCTCGCGCCTCGTGCTCCCAGCCCAGCAGGCAGACGGCGGCCGTGCCCAGGCCCAGCCACCCGCCGGAGGCCGCGGGGGCGCCCACCCACCGGGCCCCCACGACCCGCAGAATGTGACCGTGGGCCACCAGGGCCACCCGGGCCCCCGCCGGCTGCTCCAGGCAGCGGGCGATCACCTTGTCGGCCCGGGCCCCGACCTCCTCGTCGGTCTCGCCGCCCGGCCACGGGCCGTCCCAGATGCGCCACCCCGGCCAGCGCTGGCGGATCTGGGCGGTGGTCTGGCCCTCCAGCTCGCCGTAGTCCCACTCGACCAGGTCGCCGTCCACCACGGCGCCCTCCAGGCCGGCCAGCTCCGCGGTGCGCCGGGCCCGCTGGCGGGGGCTGACCAGGACCAGGTCGAAGGGACCGCCGGCGGAGAGCACCTTGCCCAGCGCCTCCGCCTCGGCCTCCCCCCGATCCGTCAGGGCCACCTCGGTCCGGCCCGTGTGCTGCCCCGACCGGCTCCATTCCGTCTCGCCGTGGCGGACCAGGGTGACCTCGGGGCCGAACGCCACGGCCGACACGGTAGCCCGCGGCGCCGGACAGGGAAAGCGTCAGCGACGTCAGGGGGGTCGGGGCGGCCAGGGTCGGGGCGGCCAGGGTCGGGGCGGCCAGGGTCGGGGCGTCCAGGTCGGGGCGTGCAGCGTCAGGGGGCGCCGACGGCCACCACCTCGGGACTGGGCCGGCCCGGTGCGGACGCCGCCGTCGGCACGGTGATCTCGACCGAGGAGGTGGACACGATCAGGTTGACCGGCTCGTAGGCGGCACCGGGCACGATGCTGGAGAGGTCCCGGGCTGACCAGGTCTTGCCGTCCGGGCTGAACAGCACCTTGTAGCTGAACGTCGGTGACGGCGAGCTGCCAGCGACGGTCGGGGGGGTGGTCGGCAAGGGGGCGGTGGGTGCCGACCTGAGCACCGCGTTAGGCGCGACGGTGGTGGGGGATGCGACCGCCGGAGGGGCGACCTGGCCAGGTGGGGGACGGACCTGCACGGCGACGATGGCCACGCCGAGCGGTCCCACGGCAGCTTGGAGGAGGCTCTCCGACGGCGTGCCCCCACCGGGGAGCAGCGAGCCCAAGGACGTGGTGGACCACTGGCCGCCGGCGAGGAGGGCAACGGCGGAGCCCATCGAGGGGCCGGTCTCGACCACGACCGGGCCGGCCGGGAGCATCCCGAGCGCCTGGACGTAGGCGCCGCCCGGCAACGCCGGCGCCGCGCTCCAATGGCGTCCGTCTTGGGTGACCAGGACAGCGTTGCCCTCGCTTATGGCAAAGCCCGCCGGACCAGCGACAACTTGAATGGGAGACGAGGACCCCGCCGCGCTCGGCAGGTCCACCGCCTGGTAGTGCGTCCCGTCGGTGGACAAGAACGCCTCGGGCTCCCCGAGCACGGCCCGCAGCGCGTCCCCGCTCACCCCGAGCTGGGCCCAGGTGTAGGTGCGGGCCACCTGAAGCTGCGAGGAGCCGGACCCGAAGACCGGGTTGCCCGCTGCGCTGTAACACCTCACCGGGGAGCCCTGGTACGTCATTCCCAGCGGCGTCGGTCCCGGTGTCGGTACCCCCGTCCCGAGGTTGGGCGAAAAGTTGGGACAGGGTGCGGACAGGACGTCGAGGCCGGAGCCGGTGACCACCCAGCCGTAGGGCGTGGCCGTCCCCGCCGGCAGCACCTTTTGGGGGTCGACGCTGGCCGTCACCGTCAACACGGCCAGCACGCCACGGGGCCCGGCGGCGACCTGGGCCATCTGGTAGGAAGGGCTGCCGGCGGACACCGCGTCGATGGCCCGGCGATCTACGGGCAGCGAGGTGGCCCGCCACCGGGCGCCGGCCGCCATCCGGGCGACCGACACCGACGGTCCGGCCAGCGCGGCAGTGGCCGGCCCCGTGCCGACGGCGTAGAGGTCTCCACCGCTGGAGGTCACGCCGGCGAGGCTCAGCCCGGCCGGCCCCGGGGCCACCTGCCACGTGATCCCGTCGGTGGAACGGTACAGCGTGGCCGGAGACACGGCCATGCCCGGCGTGGCGGTTGCCGGCGCGCTCGACAGGGCGTAGACGGCGCCGGCGGCAGTCAGGGAGGTCACGTAACCGAGCCCAGACGAGGTCGGCACCACGTGCCAGTGCAGGTCGGCGGAAGCGGGTGACGCGGACCCGATGCGCAGCTCACGGGTGGTGGGGCCCCGGGTCAGCTGCTGCGTGCCCACAGTGGCGACCACCACCACGATCACCGCGCCGAGGACATTCACGCAGCGCCGGCGGTTGCGCCGGCGCCGGCCACGGGCCACCACGGTGTCGAGGTCGCCGGCCGGCACGGGCAGGCCGGCCGCCACCGAGCGCAGGTGCTCGGAGAGACGGTGCTCGGAGAGACGGTGCTCGGAGAGACGATGCTCGGAGAGACGGTGCTCGGAGAGACGGTGCTCGGGATCGGACATGTCAGGGCTCCTCGGTGCGCAGGTGGGACAGGCGGGTCGACAGGGTGCGGCTGGCCCGGTGCAGGCGGCTCTTGACCGTCCCGACGGGCGTGTCGAGGGCCGCTGCGGTGGCCGCTTCGGACCACCCGAGCAGGTAGCGGCAGACCACGACGGCGCGTTGGCGGATGTCGAGCTCGGCCAGGGCGCGCGCCACATCGGGCTCGCCCATCGGCTCCATCTCCACCGGTCCCGGCGGCGCTGTCGGGTTGGGGCGCCGGCGCCGGCGCAGGACCGACGTCGCCCAGTTGAGGCCGACCCGGTAGACCCAGCCTCCCGGGTTGTCGAAGCTGCCGATACGGCCCCAGTGCTGGTAGGCCCGGGCCATGGCCTCGTCGGTCGCCTCGGCCGCCAGGTCGGCGTCGGCCAGGGTGACGGTCAGGGCGCGGGCGACCTCGTCGCGAGCCTCGCGGTAGAAGGTGACGAAGTCAGGGGTCACCTCCCAGCTCACCGCCTCCGCCACCTCGGGCGGTTCAGGTTGGCGCCGCCTGGTCGCCCAGACGCCGACGGCCCCGGTTTCCATGCCCGATACACGTCGCATGGCCTTGTCAGGTTCCCGGCTGGTGCGGTATCTGGTTGGCAGCGGCGACCGATCGGGCACGGCGGCTGGCCGCCGCCGCCTTCTCCGACTCGCCGTGCCGGGCGTACCACAGGGCCAGATCGGTGAGCGGCGCCGGGCTGGACGGCGAGAGGTAGGCGGCTTGCTCGAAGGCGGCGACGGCGCCCGCGCCCTGGTCGGTAGAGGCGTCCGCCACCCCGAGCTGCAGCAGCACCTGAGGGTCGTGGGGCTCGGCCTGGGCCAGGCCGGCCAGGTAGGACCGGGCGGAGCGCCAGTCGGCCGCCGAACCGGTGGAGGTGGCCCGGGCCAGGAGGAGAGACGCTTGCTCCTCGGCCACGACGGGATCACCGGGGGCCAGATCCTCGGCCGCGGCCACCTGGCCCAGGGCGGCCGTCACGCCGGCCGGCGTGCCGGTGGCCGCCTCGGCCCGCGCCGCCACCAGGCGGGCGTCGAGGTCGCCCGGCGCCCACGAGACGGCTCGGCCGGCGGCGGCGAGCGCGGCGGCGGGGTCGGACCGGCTCAATGCCCCGAGGGAGGCCCGGGTGGCGCGGTCGGCCACGACCCCCCGTGCGCCGCTGACGGCAGCTACGGCCGTGACCGCGGCGAGAGCGACGGCCGCTACACCCCTCGCCCCCGCCCCCGCCCGCGCCCGCGCCCGCGCCACGGACGGCGGCGCCCAGCGCCGGGCACGGGCCTGGGCCGGGTAGTGGGCCGGACCGGCGCGTGCCAGGAGGACCCCCGCCAGGAGCCAGGCACCCGGCTCGAGATCGGACACGGGAAAGAG
>JBOGGP010000244.1:0-3982 GCA_050744105.1 Acidimicrobiales bacterium | reverse complement strand
TGGTGGCGGCCGGGCTGGTGGCGGCCGGGCTGGTGGCGGCCGGGCTGGTGGCGGCCGGGCTGGTGGCCGGCACCGCCGATCGGCCAGGTCCGGCGCATGCGGACGTCGCCAGCACCGCCAACGCCAGGGCACCCAGCGGTCGGCGAAGCGGTTTGGCCAAGGCAGGTTCCTCTCCGACTGACGGTTGGACGACCCGGCACAGTACAGGTGGCGTGAGACCATTGACCGTGACCTGGAATGGAGACGAGTACCAGGGGCGGTTCGACGCCCTGGCCGCCCAGGGGATGGATGTGCACGGCGAGGCGGCGTTCGTCGGTGCCCTAGGCCCCTCGTGTGTTCTGGACGCCGGATGCGGCACGGGGCGGGTGGCCCGGGAGCTGCACCGTCGAGGCATCGAGGTGGTTGGCGTGGACATGGACCCCTCGATGCTGGCCACTGCCCGAGACCTGGCTCCGACCGGGCCTCGGGGCGACCAGGCGGGACGGGGCGCCGGCCCGCCACTGTCGTGGGTGGAGGCGGACCTGGCCACGCTCGACCTCGGCCGCACCTTCGACGTGGTGGTGATGGCCGGCAACGTCCCCCTTTACTGCCCGGCCGGCACCCAGGCCGCGCTCGTCGCCGGATGCGCCCGCCACGTCCGGCCGGGGGGCGCCCTAGTCGCCGGCTTCGGTCTGGACCGCGACTACGACCTGGAGACCTACGACCACCACTGCGCGGCGGCCGGCGTCGAGCTGGCCGAGCGGTGGTCCACATGGGACCGCGAGGGCTGGGAGCCCGGCGCCGGGTACGCCGTCTCGGTGCATCGCCGGCGCCGATGAGCCCTACGGCGAGGACGACGCCGGGCTCCAGCCGGCCGGTGATGGTCCTCGCCGTGGTCCTGGTGGCGGCCTTCGCCATCAACCTGGACACCACGATCGTCAACGTGGCACTGCCCTCGCTCAACCGCCAGCTCGGGGCCGGCACCAGTTCGCTGCAGTGGGTCGTCGACGGCTACAACCTGGCCTTTGCTGCCCTCGTGCTGGCTGGGGGCAACCTGGGCGACCGGTACGGCCGCAGGGAGATCCTGGCCGCCGGCCTCGCCCTCTTCGGCGCCGCCAGCGCCGTTTCGGCCCTGTGCTCCAACGTCGACGAGCTGATAGCGGTTCGCCTGGCCACTGGGGCGGCGGCGGCTCTCATCTTTCCGACCACGCTGTCGATCATCACCAACATCTATCCCGAGCGTCGGGCCCGTGCCCGGGCAATAGGGGCCTGGGGCGCGGTCGCCGGTGTCGGGGTGGCCGTCGGCCCGGTGGCGGGAGGTGCGCTGCTGGACCGGTTCTGGTGGGGCTCGGTGTTCCTCGCCATGGTCCCGGCGGCGGCGGCCGGCCTGCTCGGGGCCTTGGTGGTGGTACCGCCGTCGCGGGCACCCGGCCGTCCCCCACTCGACCGAGGCGGGCTGGCCTTGTCGGCGCTCGCTCTCGGCGCCTTGGTCTACACGGTCATCGAGGCGCCTTCCCACGGTTGGGCGAGTGGGCGCAGCGTGGCCGGTTTCGGCCTGGCCGCCGTCGTATTCGTGGTCTTCGGGTGGGTGGAGCGAGGCCGGGCTGCGCCGATGCTCGACGTGAGGCTCTTCGCCAATCCCAGGTTCTCGGCGGCCAGCGGATCCGTGACCGTTGCCTACTTCGCACTGTTCGGCTTCATCTTCCTCATAACGCAGTACTTCCAGCAGCTCCGGGGCTACAGCCCACTGGGCACAGGCGTGAGGGTGCTGCCAGTCGCCGCCAGCGTCGCCGTGGGTTCGGTGGCCGGCGCCAAGCTGGCTGTGCGGATCGGCAACAAGTCGGTCGTCGCCCTGGGCCTGCTGCTGCTCGCTGCCGGCTTTGCCTGGATAAGCAGGGCCGGCGCCCTCCTCGGCTACGACGTGATGGCCGCCCAGATGGTGCTCGTCGGGACGGGCATGGGTCTGACCGGAGCCGCTGCCACCGAGTCGATAATGGGCGTGGTCCGCCCGGACCAGGCGGGCGCCGGCTCCGCGGTCAACGACGCCACCCGCGAGGTCGGGGGCACGCTCGGAGTGGCCGTTGTCGGCAGCGTCTACTCCTCGCTCTACCTCCACCACCTGAGCTCCCGCTCGCTGCCCCAGGTGCCCGCCAGCCTCCTACGAGCGGCCCGGGGCAGTTTCGGCGCCGGTCAGGCGGCCGGCCTCCACCTGGTCGACCCGGCCCTCGCCGGAGTACGGGCCACCCTGGAGCGGGCGGTCACCGCCGGGTTCCTCCACGGGCTCCACGCCGCCTGCTGGGTGGCCAGCGGGGTGTGCCTCGGCGGGATGGTGGCCGCGCTCGGCTGGTTGCCCAGCCGCCCGGGCATGGCTGCTACCCGGCGTCCAGCGGGCGCCGGCTGCCCCGAGCTCAGGCCGCCGGGACCTTGGAGGCGAGCACGTCAGCCCGGTTGATCTCCGGTGGAGCGCTCAGGAGGCGGTCGGCATTGGCCATGAGGGCCGCGGCTATGGGGCCATCGAGGTGGGCCTGGCGTTCGGCCTCCCCCGGGAATGCGTCGAAGATCCAGAAGGTCGACTCGTCGCTGCGCAGGGCAAACCAGACCGGCGTACCAGCCTCGGCGTTGGCCAGCTCGACGGCGCCGGCCAGGAAGCCGGCGACCTCGTCGCCGGCACCGGCCTTCGCCGTCAGCTTCACCACTAGGGCCACAGTCGTCATGGGGGCTCCTTCACCGGTCGTCGGGCATCTGGGGCTTTGGCGTCGGGCACGATCGGCAGATCTGCCGATTGGGTCCACAGCCGGCTGAACACTACCGACACGGCGCGATTACTAAGACGAGCGTTGCTTCGTTGACTCTGTTGAGGTCTTGACCAGCGTGAATACTCAAACTTCAGTCAACGAAGCAACGCTCGCCTTGGTACCTGGCCGGGGGCGACGACCGCCTCCGAGGCGCCTGAGCACCTACCCCCTTGCGCGGCGGGCCGGGATCGGGCATGGTGGTAGTGGAGCTGGCCATGATCCGTGGTGGGCCGGGCGGTTGAGGTGTGATGCCCCGCGCCCGCGACCAACCTACGAGGACTCCATCATGGCAGTGCAGATTCGCAGCACCCCGTCGTTCACCGTTACCCTAAGGGGCTACGACAAGGACGAGGTCGACGACTACATAGAGTCCCTGCGAGACCAGCAGGGCGACGAGCTCGAAGCGCTCGAGGCGGCGGGGCGGACCACCCGGGCTCTCGAGAACGAGCTCAGGAGCTATGTCGAGCGAGTGGCCCGCCTGGAGTCGTGCGTGCGTGGCGAGAGCCCTCGCACCATCGCCGCCCTCGGCGAGCGCCTGGGCATGATCCTGGAGGCGGCCGAGCAGGCCGCTGCCGACGCCGTGGCCCGGGCCGAGGAGCAGGTCCAGGCCATCCGGGGCGAGGCGATGATCGAAGCCGACCGCATCACCCGCCATGCCGTCCACCAGGCAGCCGAGGCCGAAGGGCGGGCAGCTACCATAACCACCACCGCCGAGGCCCGCTCGCGCCAGGTCGAGGAGGACGCCCGGCAGCGAGTGACCGAGGTGCTCGACCAGGCCGAGGCCCAGGCCGAGACCCGGATTGCCGAGATCAACAACTGGGTGGGCCGGGTGCGCGCCCAGATCAAGGCCGAGCAGGTCCAGGCCAGCGAGGAGTTCGTGGCCGTGTGCAGCCGGCGGGAGGCCGAGCTGGCCAACCTGTCCGCCCGCCGGGACAGCCTGCTGGCCAGCCTGAGCGCCGTGTGTGAGTCGGTCAGCGACACGATCACCGCTCACCAGGGAGCCGAGCGTCCGGTCGCCGGCAGGCTGGTTCCGATCCGCCGGGGCTCCGGCGAACGTCGCCCCGACGACGATGGCGTTCGTCTCGAAGACGACCGGGCCCTCGACGGCGGAGCGCCGTTGTTCGACCAGGCCGGACCGGCGGGCGGGGCCGAGCCGGCGGGCAGGGCCGAGCCGGCGGGCAGGGCCGAGCCGGCGGGCAGGGCCGAGC